>NZ_OSDX01000010.1:0-114891 GCF_900382755.1 Vibrio sp. Evd11 | reverse complement strand
TCTCTCCACCCCTGCCATATTTAAGGCTCTAGCAGAAATGCTAGAGCCTTTTTGCTTTCTGAAACTAATTATACGCCATTAGCAAAGCAGCGGATTCTCCGGCTTACCAAAATAGCGCGTGTTGGGAGTCTAAACCTCTACTCCTGCCACATACAAAGCCTCAGCAGAAATGCTAGGGATTTTTTACGTCTGTTGCTTCTTCGAAGCAATGTTGGGAGAACTAGGCGTCCTCCTAACTTACCAGTCTGGTTGAATCTCCGGAGTGCCGACTCAGTCCTCCTCTGGCATATTTAAGGATCTAGACTGCACGCCCCGGTAGAAAGACTAGACCTTTCTTGCTACTGCATCAGATGTTCTATAGAGAAGTTTCGGTTCTAGAACATTGGTGTGCGAAGCTTTAACTCTAATTACAATTCCTCTTCGATCGTGGTTCTCTTTCTACACTTTATTATGCTTTCAATACTTCACTTTAAAAGAAGGCCATGTATCTTTACTTAATTTATTTCCGTAAATGCTTTGTGTTTCTCTTCGCTCGAACGCACTCAAACTAGTGCTTGGTTGCTTGCTAGTTTTACTGCTTCAGATACTACAAAGAGATAAGGGGAGCAACTTGTGGGATAGAGAGGCGTGCTTGTTGATGGACACAGGTACAAAAAAGGCCGCTTATACTAAGCGACCTTCGTTTATATTTTTCGGTGTTAATCCAATTCTTTCTCAGCTTGTTTCGCTTTCTCTATCATTGGAGTAATTGTCGAACCTTGAACTAATATTGAGAACACAACAACAGCGTATGTCATGACAAGGATAATCTCTTTAACATCGATTGACTTGTCTTCAATAACCCAAATGCCTGAAGGTATTGAAAGAGCCATTGCTAGAGCTAGACCACCACGCAAACCGCCCCAAGTCAGGATCTTGATTGACCAAGGATTGTAAGTTCTAAAGCGTTTAAATCCTATATAGGACAAGAACACACTGAGGTAACGTGCACTCAGTACTAGAGGTACTGCGAACGCCATCAAAATCCAGTCTTCTTGGTGGAATTTGAATAGTAGCATAGACATACCAATCAATAAGAAGAGGACGCCATTTAAGAATTCGTCTATGAGTTCCCAGAAATGGTCTAGGTGATCCTCACTCTCTTTTGAGAATCCGATAAAGCGAGTCCAGTTACCAATCATGATACCTGATACCACCATCGCTAATGGTCCTGATACATGTAGAACTTCAGCAAACGCATAACCAGCAGTTGGGATGCCTATGGTTAATAGCAACTCCATAGAGTGATCATCGGTATTGCTGATTAGGTAGTGGAATACCAGACCTAAAACAAAACCGTAGACGATGCCGCCAATCGCCTCTTGGACGAATAACATGGTAACACTGCCAACAGTCGGCGCTTCTGTGCCGAATGCGATAGTAAATAGGGTTACGAAGATAACCAAACCAAAACCATCGTTAAATAGAGACTCTCCTTCGATTTGAGTAGAGATTCGTCTGGGAGCATCGAGTTTTTTTACTATTGCTAACACGGCAATTGGATCGGTTGGAGATATTAGAGACCCAAACAGTAAGCAATAAATCAGGTCAAATTGAATGCCGATAAATTGACAAAACCCATAGAGCACAAACCCAATAAAGAAGGTTGAAAACAGTGTTGCACCTAATGCTAGTACAGTTATTTCCCACTTCTGATCTTTTAAGTTTGGTAGTTTAATCCCCAAGCCGCCCGCGAAGAGTAAGAAACCTAATATTCCTTTCAGGAGGAAGTCTTCAAAGTTAATACTGGCAACGGTCTCTGAGGCGATGTCTGCCAATTGAAACCAATTGTTTTGTCCCGCAATGATAATCAATAGAGATAGCATCATTGAGCCAGCTGTAATGGCGATGGTTGTCTGCATTTTACCAATTTTGGTATTCACGAAAGCAATAAGCATGGCTGCAGCGGACAAGAAGCATAAGGTGTAATAGACCGACATTGGGATTCCAATATGTAACAAAGTATGAAAATTAATTTTCGTTGTCTCATGCTTAAATAGCAAACACTTTTTGTCATAGCTTAGTAATCAATTTCCTTTTTTAGACGTCTAGACTCCTTTTTAATGTGTGATAGGATGGAGGAATAATTAAAGGAATGAGGCTGTACCGTGGGAAGTAATGTAAGGCAAAAGATTGAGGCTCTGTTAAAGCAACGAATTTTACTGATTGATGGTGGCATGGGTACCATGATTCAGGATTATAAATTGGAAGAGCAGGACTATCGTGGTGAGCGCTTTGCTGATTGGCATAGTGACTTAAAAGGTAACAATGACCTTTTGGTACTTACACAGCCTAAGCTTATCAAAGGTATCCACACGGAGTATTTGGAAGCAGGTGCAGATATCCTCGAAACCAATACCTTTAATGCAACAACCATTGCTATGGCCGACTATGATATGGAAAGTCTTAGCGAAGAAATTAACTATGCTGCTGCTAAACTGGCTCGAGAAGCGGCAGATGAATGGACAGCGAAGACGCCAGAGAAACCTCGTTTCGTGGCGGGTGTTTTAGGTCCAACTAACCGAACTTGTTCTCTCTCCCCAGATGTTAATGACCCGGGCTATCGTAATGTGAGCTTTGATGAACTTGTAGTGGCTTATTCTGAGTCGACTCGTGCTCTTATCAAAGGTGGGTCCGACCTTATTCTTATCGAGACTATCTTCGATACACTTAACGCGAAGGCATGCTCTTTTGCCGTTGAATCAGTCTTTGAAGAAATGGGTATCACTTTACCAGTTATGATCTCCGGTACTATCACCGATGCATCTGGTCGAACGCTTTCCGGACAAACGACGGAAGCATTCTACAACGCTCTTCGTCATGTAAAACCAATCTCATTCGGTTTGAACTGTGCATTAGGCCCAGATGAACTGCGCGAATATGTCGGTGAGATGTCTCGTATCTCCGAATGTCATGTTTCTGCACACCCTAACGCGGGTTTACCTAACGCATTTGGTGAGTATGACCTGTCTCCCGAAGATATGGCTGAACACGTTAAGGAATGGGCTGAAAGTGGTTTCTTGAACCTAATTGGTGGTTGTTGTGGTACGACGCCAGAACATATACGCCAAATGGCGGAAGCTGTTGAAGGTGTAACACCGCGCCAATTACCAGATTTACCCGTCTCTTGTCGTCTCTCTGGTTTAGAGCCATTGACGATTTCCAAGGAATCTCTGTTTGTAAACGTGGGTGAGCGAACTAACGTTACGGGCTCTGCTCGCTTTAAGCGCCTTATCAAAGAAGAGCTATATGATGAAGCTTTGAGTGTGGCTCGAGAGCAAGTTGAGAACGGCGCTCAAATTATCGATATTAACATGGATGAAGGAATGCTAGACGCTGAGGCGTGTATGGTTAAATTCCTTAATCTATGTGCATCTGAGCCTGAGATCTCGAAAGTGCCAGTCATGGTCGACTCTTCAAAATGGGAAGTTATTGAAGCGGGTCTGAAATGTATTCAGGGTAAAGGCATCGTTAACTCTATCTCATTGAAGGAAGGGAAAGAGAAGTTTGTCGAACAAGCGAAACTGGTTCGCCGATATGGTGCAGCCGTTATCGTGATGGCGTTCGATGACGTTGGCCAAGCTGATACTCGAGAGCGTAAGGTTGAGATTTGTACTAATGCCTACAATATTCTGGTTGATGAAGTGGGCTTCCCACCTGAAGATATTATTTTTGACCCGAACATTTTTGCTGTGGCAACGGGTATTGATGAGCATAACAACTATGCGGTCGATTTCATTGAAGCAGTAGGAGATATCAAACGCGATCTCCCTCATGCGATGATCTCTGGTGGTGTATCGAATGTTTCGTTCTCATTCCGAGGCAATAACTACGTTCGTGAGGCAATCCACGCAGTATTCCTATACCACTGTTTTAAAAACGGTATGGATATGGGCATCGTAAATGCTGGGCAATTAGAGATTTACGATAATGTGCCTGAGGATTTGCGTGAAGCCGTTGAAGATGTTGTTCTAAATCGCCGAGATGATTCCACTGAGCGCTTGCTAGATATCGCGACTGAATATCTAGAGCGTGCAGTGGGGAAAGTTGAAGATAAATCTGCTTTAGAGTGGCGTACTTGGCCAGTAGAAAAGCGCTTAGAGCATTCCTTAGTGAAAGGTATTACCGACTTTATTGTAGAAGATACCGAAGAAGCTCGTGTTAATGCTTCTCGTCCTATTGAGGTGATTGAAGGCCCATTAATGGATGGCATGAACGTGGTTGGTGACCTCTTTGGTGAAGGTAAGATGTTCCTTCCTCAAGTGGTGAAATCTGCACGTGTTATGAAGCAAGCGGTAGCCCATCTAGAACCATTTATTAATGCAACCAAAGACGTTGGTGCGACTAACGGAAAAATCTTACTTGCGACCGTAAAAGGCGATGTTCACGATATTGGTAAAAACATTGTAGGCGTTGTCTTGCAGTGTAATAACTACGAAATTATCGATTTAGGCGTGATGGTTTCATGCGAAAAAATCCTTAAGGTCGCTAAAGAAGAGAACGTCGATATCATTGGCCTTTCGGGTTTGATCACTCCTTCTCTTGATGAAATGGTCCATGTGGCTAAAGAAATGGAGAGACAAGGCTTTAAACTGCCTCTTCTGATCGGTGGAGCAACCACATCCAAAGCGCATACAGCCGTTAAGATTGAACAAAACTACTCTGAACCTGTGGTCTACGTAAACAATGCTTCACGTGCGGTGGGTGTATGTACCTCATTGTTATCTAAAGAGTTGAAGCCAGCATTTATTGAGAAGTTGGATATTGATTATGATCGCGTTCGCGATCAGCACAATCGTAAGAAACCACGTACCAAGCCTGTTACGCTTGAGCGCGCTCGAGCTAATAAAGTGGTGATTGATTGGAGAGCTTATACGCCGCCGGCACCCGCTAAGCCTGGAGTGCACATCTTCAATGATTTTGATGTTGCGACTTTACGTCAGTACATCGACTGGACTCCATTCTTTATGACATGGTCGCTAGTCGGAAAGTACCCTGCAATTCTTGATCATGAAGAAGTGGGAGAGGAAGCGAAACGCTTATTCAAAGATGCGAATGATTTATTGGATCGAGTGCAGAAAGAGAAGCTACTTGAAGCTCGTGGGATGTGTGCGATGTTCCCTGCCAACAGTGTTGGCGATGATATCGAGGTATATACCGATGAATCTCGTACTGAAGTGTTAAAGGTTTTGCACAACCTTCGTCAACAAACCGAGAAGCCAAAAGGTTTTAACTACTGTTTGTCAGATTACATTGCACCTAAAGATAGCGGCAAAGCGGACTGGATTGGTGGCTTTGCAGTGACTGGTGGTATCGGTGAGCGAGAGCTGGCTGATGAATACAAAGCGAAAGGCGATGACTACAACGCAATTATGATTCAGGCGGTTGCTGACCGATTGGCTGAAGCGTTCGCGGAGTATCTGCATAAAGAAGTGAGAAAGGATATCTGGGGCTACTCGCCAGATGAGAACTTGTCTAACGACGATTTGATTCGAGAGAAATACCAAGGTATTCGTCCTGCTCCGGGTTACCCTGCTTGCCCAGAACATACAGAGAAAGGCACGTTGTGGGAGTTGATGGACGTTGAAAAAGCGATCGACATGTCACTAACGACGAGTTACGCAATGTGGCCTGGTGCTTCAGTGTCTGGTATGTATTTTTCACATCCTGATGCCCGATACTTTGCGATTGCACAGATTCAACAGGATCAAGTGGATAGCTATGCCGACCGTAAAGGTTGGGATATGTTGGAAGCTGAGAAGTGGTTAGGTCCAAACATTAACTAGTTTGAATTTATAACGAGCTTCGATTCGCAAAAATAAAAAAGGGTTGCTCAAGAGCAACCCTTTTTATATCTGTAATTTAGTTATTTATCTGTCGATGATAAACAGACTATCTACTCAAATAACTCTTGATGAAGTTTTTGAATCGCCAACTTAGACACAGATTCATCTAGCAAGAAGCATAGGTTGTGTGGGCTTGCTCCGTAACAAATCATACGTAGGTTGAAATCTTCTAGAGTACCGAATACCTGCTTTGCATAGCCTTTGCTTTCACTCATGTTATTACCAATAAGAGCAACAAGGCATAGGTCGTGCTCAATATCTACGGAACACAACTCTTCAAGCTCAAGGCGAGCGGCTTCAGGTAACTCAGGAGCACCACCAGAGGTATCGGTTTGATCGAGAGTCAGTGAGACACTGATCTCTGAGGTAGTGATAAGATCGACCGAG
Source organism: Vibrio sp. Evd11 (assembly GCF_900382755.1). Classification (NCBI taxonomy): domain Bacteria; kingdom Pseudomonadati; phylum Pseudomonadota; class Gammaproteobacteria; order Vibrionales; family Vibrionaceae; genus Vibrio; species Vibrio sp. Evd11. Next base: position 108,619 of record NZ_OSDX01000010.1, on the reverse strand, counting down.
ATCTTATGTTTAGCAAGGATCTCGAATACCTTCGCCAAAAAGCCATAAGCATGGAACATATTGGCGCTGCGCAGCGTAACCATGGTTTGGTTGCTGCGTAGGGCAAGCGCTCTAAATAGAGGGGAGCTTTCAACTTGTTGACGAATCCACGTTCCACCAAGCTCTGGCGCTTTTGATGAGCCGACAAAAACCGGGATTTGATGGCGTAGGGCAGGAACCAGAGTCGAAGGGTGTAATATCTTCGCGCCAAAGTTTGCCATTTCAGAGGCTTCGCTGAAGCTGATTTCTGGGATAGGAGATGCTTTCGATGCGATGCGTGGATCTGTGGTGTAGATCCCCGGAACATCCGTCCAAATTTCTAAGCCAATCGCTTGCACAGATTCGGCAATCAGTGCAGCTGAATAATCACTGCCGCCACGACCTAACGTTGTGGTGTTACCTTCGCTGTCGGCACCGATAAAACCTTGTGTAACGACAACTTGTTCTTCGCAAAGTGGAATCAGTTTCTGCTGTGCAAGGGCTGCAATATCTTCCAGTTGTGGTTCTGCTTTACCGAAATCATCATTGGTGCGCATCACTTCTCTGATATCAAAACGAACCGCTGGTGTACCACGTTCGCGAATGATTTGAGCGAGGATATGTGTCGACATCAGCTCGCCACATGCGACAAGGTGGTCAGTCAGTTTTGTGCTTACTTGGAACGATGCCGCTTCGGCTGCACTCGCAATATCATCGAGAATGTTATGAACCTCTTTCTCGATACTGATCGGATCGGCTAACTGAGCAAGAATCGTATTATGAATGTCGGTTAACTGTGTGACTAGTTCTTGGCGACGAGTTTTATCTTGAACACCATTCGCGAGTTCAACAAGCAGGTTAGTAACGCCTGAGCACGCGCTGCTCACGACCAGTTTAGTATTCGAGTTATTTTCAATAATGGCAGCACAACGGCTCATTGCTTCAAAGTTGGCAACACTTGTTCCACCAAACTTAGCGACATTAAAAGAACCAGCTACATTAGATGCACTCACGATATATCTCCCACGACTTCCTAAAATAAAATTACGGTTGGGTAATCCAACGTCCGATGTTTTTCGAAGAGAGTATTTAGAGCAAAAAGAGAGGAATTATTAGAATAGTAACCTCAGAAGCTCTTCACCATATAGAAATGGCGACAGTTGCCGGGATTCAGCCCGCTCAACCGATAATAAAGGTCCTGCATCCTTTTATTATCTCGGCACTGCTCCCCCTTAATGTTTTGTATTGGAAATGCGGTTCCACAAAACATCTGCCTGGGCAGTGCTCCTCTTCTGCTAGATAGCCATTTCATTGAACGTGTTTGCGGTAACAATGTCAATCCGTAACTGGAGATATTTAAAAAATAATTTTAACAATTATGTGACACTGGTGTGACCTCAATACTTATGGCTAATTGCTGAGGTAATCAATTTGCTTTAGGGTGGATTGTTCACAACATTAACGTAAGGGATGTACATGTCTAATTTAACACTCACTACTGCTATTGATAGCTTTTATCCGCCGCACCGAACGTTAATGGGACCGGGGCCCTCAGACATTTCGCCTCAAGTTCTACAGGCCTTGAGCCGCCCAACCATTGGTCACCTCGATCCGTTGTTTATCGCGATGATGGATGAATTGAAACAACTTCTTAAGTATGCATTCCAAACAGAGAATGAGTTTACGATTGCCGTTTCTGCTCCAGGCAGTGCGGGTATGGAAACGTGTTTTGTTAACTTGATTGAGCCTGGCGAGAAGGTGATTGTTTGTCGCAACGGTGTTTTCGGTGAACGTATGCGAGAAAATGTTGTGCGTTGTGGTGGTGAAGCGATCCTTGTTGATGACGAGTGGGGTAAACCCGTCTCTGTGGAAAAGGTAGAAAAGGCATTGGCAGAAAACCCTGATGCTGTTGCTGTCGCATTTGTGCATGCAGAAACGTCTACTGGCGCGTTATCGGATGCTCAAGCGATTTCCGCAGTCGCTCGTCAATTTGATGCATTATCGATTGTGGATGCGGTGACATCATTAGGTGGTGTGCCATTGTTGGTTGATGAATGGCAACTCGATGCGGTGTATTCAGGTAGTCAAAAGTGTCTATCTTGCGTTCCTGGCCTGTCTCCAGTGACTTTCTCTCAACGTGCGGTTGAGAAGATGAAGGCGCGTCAAACACCAGTACAAAGCTGGTTCCTAGATCAAAGCTTAGTACTGGGTTACTGGAGTGGAGAAGGCAAGCGTAGTTATCATCACACGGCGCCGGTGAACAGCTTATATGCTTTGCATGAGTCGTTGGTTTTATTGAAAAATGAAGGCCTAGACAATGCTTGGTCACGTCACTATGCGATGCACCAAGAACTCAAAGCTGGCGTAGAAGCTTTAGGATTAAAATTTGTGGTTGATGAAGAGAGTCGCCTACCTCAATTGAATGCGCTTTACTTCCCTGAAGGGATTGATGAAGCCAAAATCAGAACACAACTTCTAGAAGAATATAACCTTGAAATCGGTGCTGGCCTTGGCTGTTTAGCTGGGAAGGCTTGGCGTATTGGTTTAATGGGTTATGGCGCTCGAAAAGAGAATGTCGCTTTGTGCTTAAAAGCGTTACAAGACGTTCTAAAATAGTAGCTATAAACTGAAGTTCAAAAGAAAAGCGCACGAGAGATCGTGCGCTTTTTTGTGTCTAGGCTAAACGTCATTACAGCAAAATGATTCTAGATTCCTTGGCATCATTTAGCTGAAGAAATGTTGTTTTCTGCTTCTGATATCTTCTTATACTGAACCTTTGAAAAGTCTCGATTTGGGAACAAGAAGCTCGCTTCACTACGAATTTGTTCTGCCTTGCTGTGATCGCCTAATCCTTGATACGCGAGAATCAGGTTGCTGTAGAAAGCAGGCCTTGGCTTACTCTTTATGATCTCTAACGACCAATCTATATAAGGCTGGATCAGGCTAGGATCAGCTTTGTAGAGGCCAATATTTAGATATGTGCTGTATACATCCCAATCATAGCGATCTTTCCAAACTACGGGATTCGTTACCTGCTTAAGAATGTCCGGGTTTTTCGGCTTAGACAGTTCAAATTGAGTCAGCACATAATTGGTATGCAGCGCGCTCAACATATAGAAACTCACCAAGATCGGAACCACCAAGCTAGACACTCTAAACAGGGTTTTACTAACGATACTAAACGGCTGTTGATAGTGCCGAGAAGAGCGTTGATCTACCCAGTAAATCAAGATGATGAATGTTATCCAGTGAATCGCAGAATGATAAAAAGGATACTCGAGCTGAGAGTGCAAGAGTATGGGTACAAATAGCGCGAGCAGTGCTAGACGTGTTCCCTTCGCTGAGTTTGCTATACGTGACAGGACTAACACCGCGGCAATTAAAATTCCAACGATAGGTACTATTCCGCCTTCTACTCCCCAAAACAGGAACTCATTGTGTGGGTGATCCATTGAGGGAAGGCCGGGATGATAATTTGAGTTAAGTTGATGTTGGCGGGCTGTGTATAACGTGTATTCGGATTCGAATTTTCCGTAGCCATAACCGGTAAATGGCTTTTCGATCATCATATCGAGCGCTTGTGGAAAGGTATAAGCTCGTGGACTTTCTAAGTTTGCTTTTTTACTGGCGAAACTATCAGTTGCGCTGAGGCTGATCACCGAAAAAGCGACGACGATACCGACTACCACTGATGCGCACCATCCGTAGAAGCGTTTCTTGGTCGAGAACTTGTAAAGGTAAGGCAGAATGCAGACAAACCCGATTACGGCAGCCAACCATCCTGTACGTGATGCAATGATGATCAGCAAGGGCACGGTTAAGGTTGGTGTCAGGTATAGTAAGAACGACTCGCTAATTTTGTGATTATATTTAGAGGGCTGTCTTGCTAAAAGATACGCTGAAAGCACAAAACCTGTAGCAAGAAAGCTTGCCATAACATTCGGTTGTTGGAATATCCCATAAGGTCTATTGGCCGCAGTGTTGTAACCAAATAGGTTGCCAGGTTCGAGTAAGAAATATTGCACATAGCCAAAAAGTGCTTGTAGGACGACGGCAAGAACAATGAACCACAACATGCGTTGTTTGTGTTTGTTACTGAATTTAAATTGCTGAAGCACCACGAATAAAGCGAAGCCCGCCCACAATCCCAGTAGTCGGCCTGATGCGGCTTGAGGAGAGGCGTTGCTGTAAAGAATGGGCAGCGTCAGTATCACGCAACTTATTAGCAAGCCAACGGTTAACTTTGAATATTTGAGTGCTCGGTTAGTGGCAAGCTGGTAGAAGCCAATCGCCAACGTAAAGCTAAGAGCTAACCAAGTGGTTGGATTAAAGGATAAAGCGAGGCCTGAGCCTCCAGGATTGGGCATGAAAAAATGCATGGCTAATAAGAATACAACAGCTAAAGAGGCAAGGAATGCCTTGTTAAGCGGAAGCTGAGTTCTCTGATTTTCTAGCTGGGTACCGCTAGTATGTATTGTTGCCATAAATCCCTAACCTTATAAAAACAGAGCTTGTTCCTTCTGAAACAAGCTCTGTTACTTTAACATTTTTCTGTCTGCTCGCAGGGAGCTATTTTACACCTACTTCAAATTTAACATAGGCTTAAGGAAGCGAGCAGTGTGCGAACCTTCGACTAACGCCACATCTTCAGGTGTACCTTCTGCAACAATTTCACCGCCTCCTTGACCACCTTCAGGGCCAAGATCTAGGATCCAGTCCGCTGTTTTGACGACGTCTAGGTTATGCTCAATCACGACAACCGTATTACCGTGATCACGTAATCTATGCAGTACCGTTAACAGTTGCTGGATATCGTGGAAATGTAGGCCTGTTGTTGGTTCATCGAGAATGTATAAGGTTTTCCCCGTGTCTCTTTTAGACAATTCACGCGCTAATTTAACGCGTTGCGCTTCACCACCAGATAAGGTTGTCGCTGCTTGTCCGAGGCGAATGTAGGAAAGGCCAACATCTATTAGGGTTTGCAGCTTACGAGCAATAACAGGCACTGGGTTGAAGTATTCACGAGCATCTTCGACAGTCATCTCTAGAACTTCATCAATGGTTTTACCCTTGTAGCGGACCTCTAGAGTCTCACGGTTATAACGCTTACCTTTACACACATCACACGGTACATACACATCTGGCAAGAAATGCATCTCTACTTTGATGACACCGTCTCCCTGACACGCTTCACAGCGACCACCACGAACGTTAAAACTGAATCGACCTGGCTTGTAGCCACGAGATCGTGATTCTTGGGTACCTGCAAATAACTCACGAATTGGCGTGAAAATACCAGTGTAGGTTGCAGGGTTTGATCTAGGGGTGCGACCGATAGGGCTTTGATCAATATCGATCACTTTGTCGAAATGCTCTAAGCCTTTTATCTTTTTGTGCTGCGCTGGAACTGCGGTTGTTGCACCGTTTAATTGAGTGTGGGCAACTTTAAAGAAGGTGTCATTGATTAGTGTAGATTTACCTGACCCCGATACCCCCGTAATACAGCTGAACAAGCCTACAGGGATCGTCGCAGTGACATTCTTTAGGTTGTTCCCCGTTGCGCCAACGATCTCGACGACCTTTTTCTTGTCGATAGGTGTTCTTTGTTTTGGTATCGCAATTTCTTTGGCGCCACTCAGGTATTGCCCAGTTAAAGAATTCGGATTTTCGATGATGTCTTTCATGGTGCCTTCTGCGACCACGTGACCACCATGAACACCAGCCCCAGGGCCGATATCGATAACATGGTCAGCGCAACGAATCGCATCTTCGTCATGCTCAACAACAAGCACGGTATTTCCTAAATCTCTTAGGTGAACCAGAGTCTGCAGTAGACGTTCATTATCACGCTGGTGGAGGCCAATCGATGGCTCATCCAGCACATACATAACGCCAACTAAACCGGCACCAATTTGACTTGCGAGACGAATCCTTTGCGCTTCACCACCAGACAGTGTTTCTGCACTGCGTGATAAGTTCAGGTAATTCAAACCCACGTTCACCAAGAAGTGCAGACGATCATTGATCTCTTTCATCACTTTATCAGCGATTTGCCCACGCTGGCCGCTAAGCGATAAGTTTTGGAAAAACTCTAGCGCATCAGCAATACTGAGCTGAACGATTTCTGGCAGTGTGGTATCGCCAATAAAGACATTTCGAGCTTCTAATCTTAAGCGCGTACCATCACAGCTAGAACATGATTTCGTTGATATGTACTTGGCAAGATCTTCACGCACCGCGCTAGATTCAGTATCGCGGTAACGGCGTTCCAGCGTATTTAAAATACCTTCAAATGGGTGACGCTTGACTCGAATATCACCACGATCATTGATGTATTTGAATTCGACTTCAGTTCTACCTGAACCCTTGAGGATGATTTCTTGGGTTTTCTTTGGTAGAGAATTAAATGGCGCATAAAGGTCAAAACCATAATGATCTGACAGCGATGTCAGCATTTGGAAATAGTAATAATTTTTCTGATCCCAGCCTTTAATCGCACCTTCAGCAATACTTAGGTTCTCATCTAAAATCACTCTGCTTGGGTCAAAATACTGTTGAACCCCAAGTCCATCACACGTACCACAAGCACCTGCCGGGTTATTGAATGAGAACAGGCGAGGCTCAAGCTCTTGCATGCTGTAACCACATTTTGGACAAGCGAAGTTTGCAGAGAATACGATCTCTTCTTGTTCTTTATCATCCATCCAGCCGACTACGGCGATGCCACCAGAGAGCTCTAATGTTGTCTCAAACGATTCAGCTAAACGCTGTTGAAGGTCAGGGCGAACCTTGAATCTGTCTACCACGACTTCAATGGTGTGCTTCTTGTGCAGCTCCAATGTGGGAGGATCGGATAAATCACAGGTCTCACCATCAATACGGGCACGAATAAAGCCTTGAGCCGCTAGGTTCTCAAGCGTTTTAACGTGTTCACCCTTACGTTCTTTGACTATCGGAGCCAACAGCATCATCTTTGAACCAGCCGGTAGCTCTAAGACTTTATCGACCATTTGACTGATGGTTTGTGCTGCAAGAGGGGTATTGTGATCAGGACAGCGCGGTTCACCGACACGAGCATAAAGTAGTCTTAGGTAATCATAGACTTCAGTGATGGTGCCAACCGTTGAACGAGGATTGTGAGAAGTTGATTTCTGTTCGATGGAGATGGCTGGAGATAAACCTTCGATGTGGTCGACATCAGGCTTTTCCATGAGAGATAGAAATTGACGAGCGTAGGCCGACAAAGACTCAACATAACGACGTTGACCTTCTGCGTAGAGGGTATCAAACGCAAGTGACGACTTTCCTGAACCTGATAATCCAGTGATAACCGTTAGCTTATCACGAGGTATGGTTAGGTTAATGTCTTTGAGGTTATGCGTACGAGCACCTCTAATTTCTATTTTATCCATCTCAACAGACCATGTAATTTTAAGTGGCTAAAGTATTACATAGAGTGAGATTTGTGCAAAGTTTTACTGGATAAAAAAACAGTAATAAAAAAGGGCGACTCTTTTGAGCCACCCTTGGAATCATTTAATGTGCTGCTAACCAACCGTTCATTGCTATCAGTTAAATAACTAAATAATTAAATAACTTAATAGCTAAACAGCGAGTAAGCCAAAATTAGCGATTAAGCTTCTTTTGTTGTTGAGTGCTTACCTAGCTCGATTTGTTGCTGATCTTTTTTGTATAGGTTTTCAAAGCAGTAGTTTGTTGCTTCGATATAGCCTTCAACACTACCGCAGTCAAAACGTTGGCCTTTAAATTTATAAGCCAACACACAGCCTGCTTTTGCTTGTTTTAGCAATGCATCAGTGATCTGGATTTCACCACCTTTACCTGGTTCAGTCTGCTCGATAAGCTCAAAGATATCTGGAGTCAGAATATAACGGCCAATGATCGCTAGGTTGCTTGGAGCAGTACCTGGTTCTGGCTTTTCTACCATGTCATCGACACGGAAAAGATCGTCTTTGATCATCTCGCCCGAAATAACACCGTATTTATGTGTTTCGTTTTCAGGCACTTCTTGTACTGCAACGATTGAGCAACGGAACTGTTTGTATAGCGCAACCATTTGAGCCAGTACGCCTTGTTGTTCGTTCACACAAAGGTCATCAGCAAGCACAACGGCAAAAGGTTCATCACCCACAAGCTCACGACCAGTCAAGATAGCATGACCTAGACCTTTCATTTCGCGTTGACGAATGTAGGTGAAGTTTGCTGCTTCAATCGTCTCACGAATATTGATCAGTAAATCTTCTTTATTGGTGCCGCTGATCTGGTGCTCAAGCTCGTAGTTCTTATCAAAGTGGTCCATCAATGAATGCTTACCACGGCCAGTCACGATGCACATTCCATCCATACCGGCTTCAATTGCTTCTTCAACGCCGTATTCAATCAGAGGTTTGTTTACAACGGGCATCATTTCTTTCGGCATTGACTTGGTTGCAGGTAAGAAGCGAGTACCGTAGCCAGCTGCCGGGAAAAGGCACTTTTTGATCATGATAAGACCCTTTATCTATAATAATTATGGATTCAACCTAGGTGGTTGATATTTCTGAGGGCAACTCTAGCATAAGTAATGTCAAAAATTCAGCAACAATCCGTATGGTTCACTAGAGTTTTCCTCAAAATTATCGTCAGTTTAAGAGGCCGATCAATTATGCAAGCAGGTTCTGGTTAGCCCATGCGATGGCTTGGACTCTATTTTTAACGGCTAACTTACGAAATATTTGATAGAGGTGAGATTTGACCGTGAACTCGCTAATAAACAAGTCATCGGCTATCTGTGTATTTGACGAGCCTGATTGAAGACAACGAATGACTTGCAGCTCTCTAATGGTTAAGTCAACATTGGTGGGGGTTGTATTGGTGCTCACGATGTTTCGATAGTAGAACAGCAATTGGCTTGCCACCTTTCTAGGTAGCCAATTGTCTCCATTGATCACCTCTTCAAGTCCCTTCGCTATTTTGGCTTTCTCTTCAGTGTTGTAAAACAGACCTTTTAATACGCCAAACGTAATTAACTCCGATGTAGGCAGTGCCTTGGGGACGTTGAATAGAATGATCTCATGGTTTTTCCACATCACGGGTAGATTTGGATGAAGGTTCGTTAATTGAGGTACCTCTTTGTAATCAACGAGCAAAATTCGATTACTCTGCTTTCGGTCAAATAACATTAGATCATCTGGTGTCATCTTGAAAAGGGTTAGAGATAGAAACTTTTCAATCTCTTTAACATGCAAATAGGTGTTACTCGGATCGATGCAAATAAAATGCAAAGTGCGAGCATATCGAGATTTTCTCATTGAAACTCCTTGTTGAGCTGGGTTTAGATTTCACGTTGTCATGCATGCTTTCGCTTCTCTAGAGCGTTTCTTGTGACTTGCGTTGAATATCAACTTGGAAAGTAAATGAGAGGTTTGTAAGTGGAGAAAAAAGCAACATCGATCTGAATATCATGATTTGTTACGTTTTTATTCTTTGTAGTGAGGCGAGAATAGGAATGCGATTTATCACTGCAGAAAAGCATGCTATTCTTGTGCGCTAAAATTTTCTGAGACTATGAATTTAGACGGAGCAAATCATGGCTAGCCGTGGAGTTAACAAAGTTATATTAGTGGGTAACCTAGGTAATGACCCTGAAATTCGTTACATGCCAAATGGCGGCGCAGTAGCGAACATTACCATTGCAACGTCAGAGTCATGGCGTGACAAAGCAACTGGCGAACAGCGTGAAAAAACAGAATGGCACCGTGTTGCTTTGTTTGGCAAGCTGGCGGAAGTTGCTGGTGAGTACCTACGTAAAGGTTCTCAAGTTTACATTGAAGGTCAACTTCAAACGCGTAAATGGCAAGATCAAAGCGGTCAAGATCGCTACACAACAGAAGTAGTTGTTCAAGGCTTCAATGGTGTGATGCAAATGCTTGGTGGCCGTGCCCAAGGCGGCGCTCCTGCTCAAGGTGGTATGGGTAACAACCAACAGCAAGGTAGCTGGGGTCAACCACAGCAGCCACAACAGCAACAATACAGCGCTCCTGCTCAACCGCAAAAAGCGCCTCAACAACAAGCGCCTCAACAACAAGCTCCTCAGCAGGCTCAACCTCAATATAATGAGCCACCAATGGATTTTGATGATGACATCCCATTTTAGGGATTGTTTTTAATATATTATAAAGACAGTCTTAAGTCGGAGGAAGCCGCGTCCATCGCGGCTTTTTGCTACCTAGAATTCTTAACGATTTATTTACAACGTCCATTTATTGTATCAGTGGTAATACGACAACTTGTGAGTTGAAAAGGATTTCTTTATTTATGAGATATACCCCCACACTAAAATTGAGCACTCGATTGATCGCATTTGTCACTGTTATAGTTATCAGTGCGATGTTCATTCTTTTTATTGGTGGTACGCTTTCCTTTAAACGTATTGGGCAGGAGTATTTGGACCATTATTTGGTTGGTATTGTTGATGTTGTAGATAAGGAAATGGAAGACCCAGATGCCGCGTATTCCATGCAGCGTTGGATGCCTAAGATGTTGCAGGCGAGCAATATTGTTGAGATGAAACTCTCGAACAAGACTGGTATCGTTTATCGTTTCAAAGACACCTCCCCACAAATTGCCCCCAGTCGCCTTTATGAGAAAAGCTTCGTTTTAGAGCGCAATGAAGGTTATCGAATCGAGTTTAAAGCGCTTCCCCCCTATATTGGCTTCAGCTATTCAATAGAAGCTATGTTGTCAATTACTTTGGCAGTCGCACTGGTTCTTTTCTGCCTTGCTTGCGGTGTTCGTTGGTTGAAAGAGCAATTAATGGGCTCTGAGATCTTGGAAGAGCGCGGAAGAATGATTTTAGCCGGGCAGGTGGAAGCACATGCAAAAGGAGATGAGCGAGAGTGGCCATATACCGCAAGTGAAGCTTTAGATGTATTGATTGACGAGCTACAAGACGCTCGCCAGGAACGAAGTCGCTTTGATACCTTTATTCGTACCTATACTTTTCTAGATAAACTCACGGGGACGGCAAATCGAGTTCTATTTGATAACAAGCTTGAATCGGCATTGCAAGAAAGCGGAACTCGAGGTGGTGTGTTACTAGTGCGTATCGACGAGTGGGAACAGGTACGTGATGCCAATGATAAGCAAATCACCGACGGCTTTATTGTTGAAGTAGGTAAAGTTTTGTCGAATATTGTTCAGCACTACCCTGATGTTATGTTTTCTCGCTATTATGACGCGGATTTTGCTGTATTTATCCCACATCAAGGTGTTAAAGATATTGCGACGCTGGCTGCCCAGTGTTTAAGACAACTTGATAAGCTAACACCACCAGAGCCTTTAGAGTCGGATAATTGGTGCCATATCGGCGTGACCATGTACACCGAAGGTGAGCGTCATAGTCAAATCATGGATGAAACGGAAACCGCATTAAAGAGTGCCCAGTTAGAGCGTATTAATAACTGGAGCCGTTATCCTAAAGAGAGCAAAAATGAGCTTCATAGGGGCAGTGTGCGTTGGAGAACTCTACTTGATAAAGCTCTGCTTCCTGAGAATTTAGTGATCTTTGCTCAGCGATGTTACCTTTTACGGGAATCTGGTCAAGTTTATGAATTTAATAGAGAAATATTTACTAGAATTCACGATCCAGATAAAGGTTTATTGAAATCGTCTCGATTTATGCCAGCCGTCGAACAGGTGGGGTATCAAGCGCGGATGGATAAATCGGTTTTAAATATTTTGCTAAAATCGCTGAAAGAGTCTGGTCGGCCTACCCATTATTCGGTGAATCTAAATGTAACCCCATTTGCAAGTAAACATCATTTTAAGTGGTTTAGGAGTGAGTTATTACAGCTCTCTTCTCAGCATCGATCTCAGCTTGCTTTTGAGTTTAAGGAAGGGCACCTGATTGCTCATCTTGATTATATGAGACCTGTGGCAAAAATGTTGCGAGGTTTAGGGTGTAAAGTGGTGGTTTGCCAAGCAGGACGAACGATTGTTAGCACTCATTATATAAAGGATTTGAAGGTTAATTATATTAAACTTCATAGAAGCCTCACAAAGAAAATCGATAAAAGGCATGAGAACCAACTGTTTGTTCGAAGTTTGATCGGTACATGCGGAGATTCCCCAACTCAAGTCATTGCCGTTGGAGTTGAGACAAAACAAGAAAAGAATACCTTGATAGAGTTAGGCATTAACGGTTATCAAGGAAGATATTTTGACGACGAACAACAAATCATCCCTTTGCCTAACCAAAATGAAAAGGCTGTGAGAGCGGAATCTGTTGTAAAAGTTGGTCGAAGAAATCGATGGCGTAAGAGTAGTAGTTAAAAATGAATTTTAAAGCGATTTTAGAAAAAATAAAGCCAACAAATATTAAAGGTAGTTCCCAAGTTGTCCTATTGGGTAATGACGCCGTTTATATTTCATCGGGAGATCTAGAGCCTCAAGTCACGTGTATTCCTGTGATTAATGGGGGCTGGGAAAGTGTACTAAAAAAATCGCTTAGCAGTGAGGCGTTTGCCAGTAATAGCCTTCAGTTGATTATCTGTGCTAATTTCTATCAAACTTATCAAATTGAGAACCCAGGTATTCCAGAGAGTGAATGGTCTGTTGCGCTGCCATTTTTGATTAAGGATCTTGTTTCAGAGAGAGCCACTGAAATTACCGCGAGTGCTGTAGCTTTGCCCATGTCGAATAAGCTACAAGTGTATGTTTTACCAAAAATACTGTTAGATAAGCTGGTGAATATTACTAGCTCGGCGCAAGTTGAGCTGATAGGTGTGGTTCCAGAGGATGAAATCTGGGGGTATAGTACTGATGAGCTCTCTAACTTTATCCTTTTGCAACGCAGCCCTAACACGCACTTCAAACTTGGTGCGTTTGTTGAAAATACCATTTGTTTTCAAAGAACGATTCGAAGTGTTATTCCACCTTTAACGGGTGCTGCTTCTAGTGGTCTGCAATTAGACGCCCTTGCCTTGGAGCTTCAGCGTTCTATTGATTACCTTTCCTCTCAGTTCAAAGGTACTCAGCTTCATCAGCTAAAAATCTGTTGTGATGAGGAAGATGAGGCTGAACTGCAAAGCGCTTTAAACAACACATTGAGTTCGGCAGTTTCAATATTGGTTGAAGGTGAACGTGATAATTCGGAGAGTTTGTTGGTTAAACTCGCGGCCAAAAAAGATACTTTTAAAGTCAATCTTTACCCTGAACATCTCAAACCTAAAAAAGAATATTTTACTCTGAAAAATGTTGTTGCGAGTTGGGGGCTGGTTTGTGTATTGCTACTTGGTGGGTACTTTGTGATGCAGTATCAGTCTTCTAATTTAGATGGTGATATAACGGTTTTGCAACATGAATCAAATCAGCTTAATAATCAAGTTGACCAATTGAACAATAAGTTAACTCAGCATAAACCGTCTCCAGAGAAAGCGGCGGCCGTTAAGCGTCTCAAACGTGAGACTGAGGCTAAAAAAGAGGCGTTGAAGGCGGTCGGACAATACGACGAATCACAACAAGTCGGGTATTCTGGCGTCATGAGTTCCTTAGCTAAATTAGGCCGAAATGACATCTCTCTTTCACACATCTATATGACTCACGATATCTTAGATCTTAGTGGCTTAGCTCGTAACGCAAATGTTATTCCTAACTGGGTTGGTCAGTTTAAAAGTGAGTTGAATTTAGTGGGGCGTGCTTTTGAAAAACTTAAAATTGGTCGTAATGATCAGGATGTGGTGACGTTTGAGTTAAGTACTCGCAGGGAGAGTAAGTAATGCTGAAGTGGAATCAACTTAGCGATAAGTTTCTTGCATTTAGTCATCGAGAAAAATGGCTACTTTTCGTGTGTGGTTTTGTTGGTCTATTTATGTTGTTGTTCACCTTGTTGGTTGAGCCAGCGTACCTCGACCTTCAAGCTAAAAATGCCAAGATGACTAGCCTGAACCAATCAAATCAGAGACAGCAAGGTGAACTGCTTGTTTTGCAAGCCCAATTGAACAAAGACCCTGACAAAGAGGTTAGCCGAGAGTATAAAAAGCTGCTAGTGGAGAGCCAAGAGCTTTCACTTCAGCTTTCAAAGATTGTTGAGAGGCTGATCACGCCTTCTCAAATGTCGCAGTTATTGGAGAGCGTTCTTAATGCAGGTAACGGACTGAAGTTAGAGGCGCTAGAGTCACTAAAGCCAGAAGCGATCTCTAACAAACAAGAGACCAGTGAATACTCTGGTTACTTTCTTCACCCTGTTAGAATGGAGTTGACAGGCAGTTACTTTGATATCCTAGCGTACCTTCAAGCGCTTGAGTCACTTCCTGTGAGCTACTACTGGCGCACATTAGAATACTCAGTAGAAGAATATCCTAAAGCTCGACTAGTGTTCGAGGTTTACACATTAGGCACTAGACAGGAATTTATCGGTGGTTAGAACTCTTTTATTGTCCTTGCTGTTTAGCAGTTCCGTTGTGTGGGCTGAGCAAGATCCAACGGCGCCATTAGATTGGCTTTCACCTCAACAAAAAACAGCGTCAGCTAAAAAGGCGCCAACTCGTTATCGCTTACCTTCTTTAGAAAGTATCGTGTGCAAAGCGGATATGCCATGCTATGCCATTTTAAATGGCAAAATCCTTGGCCAAGGAGAGACGATAAGAGGGTACCGAGTTAAGAATATAGATCCAGAATACGTCACTCTGCAGAGAAGCTCTAAGCAGTGGAAATTAGAGATGTTCTCTTTAGATGTTAAGAATAATTAAGGTTAGAGTGAAGACATGCGTAAACTTGTAGTATCAATCCTAATATCATCTTTAGTAGGCTGTTCGATGGGGCATCGTGACCCTGTTGAGATAAAAGAGTCTTTAAACGAATCAATTAATGAATCCAATAGTAAAGCGCTTCATGATCTACCTTCGTCGGTACAAGATGACCTGATGCCTCAGCTTAATACTGACCCTCTGTCTTCAGGTATGGAAACGGTTCAGCGTTTTCGTATTCAGGCAAAAGGGGTAGAAGCGAGAACCTTTTTTGCTAGCTTAGTGAAAGGTACAGAATACAGCGCGGCGATTCATCCAAGTGTATCTGGAAAGCTTACGCTGAACTTAACGGATGTAACGTTAGATGAAGTGTTGGCTGTGGCTCAGGATATGTATGGCTATGATATTGAAAAGCGTGGCAAAGTGATTCAGGTATACCCTGCAGGTCTTCGTACGGTCACCATCCCGGTCGATTATTTACAAGTGAAGCGCTCAGGTCGCTCATTGACCACGATAACAACGGGTACGATCTCTAATTCAGACAACAGTTCATCGAGCTCCGAATCCAATTCATCCAATTCTTCAAATAATTCAAATTCGACCTCGAACGGTGGCACAGAGATTGAAACCACATCTGAAAGTGATTTTTGGCCACAACTTGAAGCGGCGGTTGCGCACCTAATTGGTTCTGGAGATGGTCAAAGTGTTGTGGTTACTCCTCAGGCGAGTGTGATTACAGTGCGCGCTTTCCCTGATGAAATTCGTGAGGTTCGAGAGTTTTTAGGAATATCGCAGAAGCGTTTACAACGCCAAGTTATCTTGGAAGCGAAGATCATGGAAGTGACTTTGAGTGATGGCTATCAGCAGGGTATTAACTGGACCAAGATGTTTTCGTCGAATGGCACTAACTATACAATCGGCATGGGCTCAATTGTTAAAGATGCAGCAGGTGCAATTATTCCTGGAGCCTTACCTGGTGCCGACCCCATCAGTGCTGCGCTCGGTGGACAGTCAAATCTTGTCGTTTCTGGTGGTAGCTTTGAGGCAGTCCTGAGCTTTATGGGTACACAAGGTGACCTTAATGTGCTCTCTAGTCCAAGAGTTACCGCTTCAAACAACCAGAAAGCGGTGATTAAAGTAGGAACGGATGAATACTACGTAACAGATTTATCAAGTGCTGTTGGCAGTGGAGATAACGCGAATGTTGCTCCTGAAGTAGAGTTAACCCCATTTTTCTCTGGTATTTCTTTAGATGTAACGCCCCAGATTGATGACAAAGGCAATGTCTTCTTACATGTTCATCCGGCAGTTATAGAGGTTAATGAAGAAGTTAAAGAGCTGAACTTAGGATCCACCACCGGCCTAGTGTCACTTCCACTTGCAAAGAGCTCGATTCGTGAATCGGATTCCGTGATTCGTGCGCAAGATGGGGATGTGGTGGTGATTGGTGGACTCATGAAATCACACACTACAGACATGACCTCAAAAGTTCCATTTTTGGGTGATATCCCAGGTTTAGGCTATTTATTCCGCAATACAAGCCAGTTGACGCAAAAAACAGAGCTCGTGATCTTATTAAAACCCACGATAGTAGGGGTTAATACTTGGCAGTCTGAATTAGAACGCTCTCGTGATTTGCTTCAGCAGTGGTTTCCAGATGAAGAATAAATACTTACCTTCTAGATTTGCAGTGTTTCACTAAGCTGGATGAATTAATGTACCAAGCTCATTTTGGTTTTGAACAGCTGCCTTTTACCTTAACACCAAATACCGACTTTTTTTACGGATTAGCCCCGCATTTTGAGGCGATTCAAACGGTTATTTCGGCGTTAGAGATGGGAGAGGGCGTCATCAAGGTGACTGGAGAGGTCGGCACCGGCAAGACTATGGTTTGCCGGATGTTGGTTAATCATCTAAAAGATTGTACCGCTTTAATATATTTGCCAAATCCAGTGCTTTCAGGGGCTGACTTACGTCATGCTGTTGCGAAAGAGCTTGATCTGAATATTGAGAACGAAGTTACGCTAGTGGATAACATTCAACATAAGCTGATTGAGTTACATCGCTCAGGCTTAAGAGTGGTTGCGATTATAGATGAGGCGCAAGCTCTCTCCGATGAAGCGTTAGAGACATTGAGGCTGTTCGGTAATCTGGAAACTGAAGACAAGAAGTTACTTCAGATAGTATTATTCGGGCAGCCTGAATTAGACGCTCGATTAGAGGCTTATCACCTAAGACAATTTCGTCAAAGAATCACCTTTAGTTCAACATTGAGAGCACTAACTCTTGATGAGGCTGTGGCTTACATTGATAACCGGATTACGAAGTCTGGCGGTAATACTGAACTGTTTAGCTTGAATCAAAAAAAGGCGATTTGTCGTTCTTCACTCGGTATCCCAAGGTTGATAAATCAGCTATGCCACAAGGCTTTACTGCTTTCGTTTAGTGAAGATAAAAATAATATCGACAACCAGCATCTGTTTTCAGCCATGCATGATACCTACGATGTGTGTAAGCCAAAATTTAAAACGCCAATACTGTGGGGTTGGAATTAATTATGAGCGTTATTAACAATGCCTTGTCTGAATTGGCAAAGAAAAAATCAGCGACTTCTTTTGAAGCGGTAGTCGTACCTAAAGTAAAAACGCGTTCCCCCCTAGTTTGGGTTGTTGCGAGTTTTACTTTGAGTTTAGCGATGGGAGGCTGGGCGATATCGCAAGGTCCAGTGATTGAGCAGTCAATCTCAACACGAGATTTACAGGTTCAAGTTTCTGTCGTTGATGATTCAAATAGCATTCAGGAAGCCGTTCAACCTATCTCATCACCAACTAAGAAATTGGTGACACTAGACTCTTCGACCCTTTCAACAGAAAACACAGTGACGGTAAAAAGCGTTCAAGCTAAGCCTAGTGTTTCCGAATCCGTTGTAATATCTTCCCCAAAAACGACAAAGCAGCAAACACTAGCTAAACCTCTAAGCACGCCTAAAACGGTTAATACTGAAATTACTCAACCGATTTACGTTGCTAGTGTGGCAAAAAAAGATCCCACGCCTATCTCTAATGAGCATGGAGCCTCTGATGTTTCAGAACATAGTCGCATGCTGATCGAGCAAGTTGAGCTAACACCTGAACAATTATCAACGAATGCACAAGGACGAGCTCAGAAGGCGCTTGATGCAAATGATCTTACTGGTGCTCTGAAAGGCTACACAGAAGCTCTGCGTTACACAGCAAGAGATGAAGATGTCCGTCAAAAGCTCGCGATTCTCTATTTCGGGAAAGGCGACACTCGTAAAGCGTATGAATTGTTTCAGTCGGGTATTAAACTCAATATTAACAGTGAAAAACTACGTTTAGGGCTATCAAAGCTGTTGATTAAAGCGAATCAATCAGAAGCGGCTTTAAGTCCGTTAATATACTTGCCCCCGAACCCTAGCCAAGATTATTTGGCAATGCGTGCCGCGTTGAGTCAAAATTCTCAGCTAGAAGAAGTGGCATTGGAAAGCTACCAAAAGTTGGTAGAGGTCGATTCAGATAACGCTCGTTGGTGGTTAGGCTTAGCTATTCAACAAGAACGCCAGCTTGATTTAACGGCAGCTAAAGCGTCATATCAAAGTGCCTTAACCAGAGTTGGCATATCATCCCAATCACAAAATTTTGTACGTGACCGGTTAAAAATACTCAATGCTTTAGAGGAGAGTGGCGATGCAAATTAGATTAAGAAAAAGGCTTGGTGATTTGCTTGTCGAAGAAGGCATTATCACTGAGGCTGAAGTCGAACAAGCTCTTGTCTCTCAAAAGAGCACTGGGCGTAAGCTTGGTGACGCGCTGATAGAGCTTGGTTTCTTGTCAGAACAACAAATGCTGAGCTTTTTGTCTCAGCAGCTCGGAATTCCTCTTATTGATCTAAGCCGAGCTAATGTTGATGTAGAATCTGTACAGTTGTTACCTGAGGTACATGCTCGTCGCCTCCGTGCTTTAGTTCTTGGACGTCAAGGTGACATATTGAGAGTTGCGATGAGTGATCCCGCAGATCTGTTCGCACAAGAATCGCTGCTCAGACAATTAGGTCAGTATACTCTGGAGTTCGTTATTGCTCCAGAAAAGCAACTGGTTGATTGTTTTGATCGCTATTATCGAAGAACTCAAGAGATTGCTTCTTTTGCTGAGCAACTGCATGCCGAACACCAAGTCAATGACGCTTTTGATTTTAATATTGCCGATGAGGACAGCCAGGAAGTCACGGTTGTTAAACTCATTAACTCTTTGTTTGAAGATGCGGTTCAAGTCGGGGCCTCCGATATCCATATTGAACCTGATTCAAATGTGTTACGTATTCGCCAGCGTATTGATGGTGTGTTACATGAAACGTTGTTGAATGAAGTTAATATAGCTTCTGCGCTTGTACTTCGCTTGAAATTGATGGCAAGTCTCGACATATCGGAGAAGCGCCTCCCTCAGGATGGCCGCTTTAATATTCGTGTGAAAGAACAATCGGTTGATATTCGTATGTCAACCATGCCAGTGCAGCATGGTGAATCTGTGGTGATGCGTCTCCTTAATCAATCGGCAGGTTTACGTGAATTAGAGGCATCAGGTATTCCCATTGACTTGCTTGTTCGTCTTCGTCAGCAATTGCGTCGCCCTCACGGTATGATTTTAGTTACCGGAC
Organism: Vibrio sp. Evd11; assembly: GCF_900382755.1. Taxonomy (NCBI): domain Bacteria; kingdom Pseudomonadati; phylum Pseudomonadota; class Gammaproteobacteria; order Vibrionales; family Vibrionaceae; genus Vibrio; species Vibrio sp. Evd11. Next base: position 89,180 of record NZ_OSDX01000010.1, on the reverse strand, counting down.
CGACTGGATCGGGTAAAACGACCACGCTATATGGTGCTTTGAGCGAGTTGAACCAACCAGGAAGAAAGATCATCACAGTCGAAGACCCTGTTGAATATCGCCTGCCACGTATCAACCAAGTTCAAGTTAACCCTAAAATTGATCTCAATTTTTCTACTATTTTGAGAACCTTTTTGCGTCAAGATCCCGATGTTATCCTCATTGGTGAAATGCGCGATCATGAAACCGTTGAAATTGGTCTGAGAGCGGCCTTAACCGGTCACCTAGTGTTGAGTACGCTCCATACAAACGATGCTATAGACAGTGCGCTGCGTATGATGGATATGGGCGCACCAGGTTATTTGGTGGCTAGTGCTGTGAGAGCGGTCGTTGCACAACGACTGGTTCGCAAAGTATGTTCCGATTGTAAAGTTGAGGACGAATTAGACGAAGCGCGTAAACAGTGGCTGAGTGTCCGTTTTCCTTATCAAGTCGACGTACCATTCAGCAGAGGATCGGGTTGCCAGAATTGCAACTTCACGGGATATCATGGACGGATTGGTGTGTTCGAAATGTTAGAGTTAGATCAAGGGATGATGGATGCACTCAGAACCAATAACGCCGTTGGTTTTGCTCAATTGGCCAGACAATCTGAACATTACAAACCGTTACTGGCTTCTGCGATGGAGCTTGCCGTGCAAGGTGTTGTGAGTCTCGATGAGATAATGTACCTCGGCGAAGGCGATGCTTCAGGAACAACGGAACCCATCTATCTTAAGGCATTGGCATCAGATCAGCCTTCTCAGATTCCTAAGGATGGCGCACCATGCCCACATACCGCTACGTAGGCCGCAACGCTGATGGCAGCCAAGTAACGGGCCTATTAAATGCGAATAGTGAAGATCTTGCCGCCGATAGTCTGATGAATAAGGGGATTATTCCTACCTCTATCAAGTTAGGAAAAGGTGGTAGTTCTATAGTCGACGTGGATTTGTCCAGCCTATTTTCTCCGAGTGTCCCTCTTGAGGTGTTAGTGCTGTTTTGCCGACAGTTGTATAGCTTAACTAAAGCGGGCGTGCCTTTATTAAGATCGATGAAAGGCCTAACACAAAACTGTGAAAATAAGCAGTTGAAAGCCGCTTTAGAAGACGTCGTCGCTGAACTAACAAACGGCCGGGCATTATCGGCATCGATGCAAATGCACCCTAACGTGTTCAGCCCTTTGTTTGTGTCGATGATAGGTGTAGGTGAAAATACAGGTCGTTTAGATCAAGCTTTACTGCAGCTAGCGGGTTACTACGAACAAGAAGTCGAGACTCGTAAGAGAATAAAAACGGCGATGCGGTATCCCACTTTCGTGATTACTTTTATTTTGATCGCGATGTTTATTCTCAATGTAAAAGTGATCCCGCAGTTTACCACTATGTTTACTCGCTTTGGTGTTGAGCTCCCTTTACCCACTCGTATATTGATTGGCATGTCCGAGTTCTTCGTCAACTACTGGGGCTTAATGCTTGGGGTGATCTTCGGTTTGATGTTTGGATTTAAAGCCTGGGTCAAAACAGACAAGGGGCTTGAACGTTGGGATCGGATACGTTTAAAAATGCCCATTATAGGTGGTGTGCTTAACCGAGCGCTGTTGTCTCGTTTCTCTCGTACTTTTGCATTAATGTTAAAAGCGGGTGTGCCACTCAACCAGTCATTAGCGTTATCGGCTGAGGCTTTAGACAACCGTTTTTTAGAGCTGCGAGTTCAGGCCATGAAATCAGCCATTGAAGCCGGTAGTACGGTTTCATCAACAGCGGTCAATAGCGATATTTTCACACCACTGGTGATACAAATGATCTCAGTCGGCGAAGAGACGGGTCGCATTGATGAACTGTTGCTTGAGGTGGCTGATTATTATGATCGAGAAGTCGATTATGATTTGAAAACCTTAACAGCGAGAATCGAACCAATCCTGTTGGTTGTTGTTGCTGGCATGGTCTTGATTTTAGCATTAGGTATTTTCTTACCGATGTGGGGAATGTTGGATGCAATCAGAGGCTAGAGGATGCTAAATAACCTACATCGCTCACGTTTTGTTGTTTGGAGTACGGTTATTCTTGCGCTGGTTGTTGGGTTACTATCGGCATTTAAAACGGTAGAAGAACAAGCGACGAACACAGCATTGATTGTGGCAAGTAAGCGAATCTTAGAGCAAGCCAATCTGTTTAAACAACACTATTTGTTATCGGCCACAGAGCCTAGTCACGATTTGGAGCCGCTCAAAAGTTATAGCCGAACGGGTTGGATTAGTCCCGTTTACGGCTCGAAGCGGGACTGTCGATACTGGCTAGACCAACTGTACCCTCAAGAGAGTATTTTCGGGTTAAGCTCTCCAACAATAGAAGATAGAAGTGATAATACGCAGTTTCACTGCGTTTATCATTACAGCGATAAATATCAAATAGATGTATTACTCAAACAAGAAAGATTCAGCGTGAAAGCCAATATTTTGGCTTTGTGAAAATATTGACACTATTTTTTTGTGTTATACGTTTGCAAATGTATAATGCGTGATAGTAATTAGACAGTAGGTATAAAATGCTTAAAAATCAAAGGGGTTTTTCCTTAGTTGAGTTGGTTATAGTCATTGTTGTTGTGGGTTTATTAGCGGTAGCTGCCTTGCCTCGCTTCTTAGATGTGACGGACGAAGCCAAAAAAGCAAGCATTGAAGGTGTCGCTGGTGGTTTTGCGACCGCCGTTTTGTCTGCAAGAGCGCAATGGGAAGCAAAAGCACGACCATCAGAGACGATCGGTGGTGAAACATACAATACCATAGACTATGATGGTGTTGACTTTTGGCTAACTCGTTCAAAAAGAAGCAATAATGTGGATACTGGTTTTCGAGATGGTTACCCATGGACCCTGAATGACAATACCGGCAGCGCGCCACAAGATATTTCAGATCAAACCTGTACTGAACTGATGCTGAACTTGCTGCAAAACCCACCGCAAGTGGCGGCGGTTAATGCTATTGATAGCGATTCAAATTTTAAATATTCTGCGCAAGCAAATTCCGGTGATGCCACGTGTACTTACATTCAACTTGAAGGTAATACGGCGCACCAATTTGTTTACGAACTTAAAACGGGTCGTGTGACCGTAACTTTGCAGTAAATCTGCGTAACATTTAATATAAAGAGCTTAATTATGAAAAGACAAGGCGGTTTCACCCTAATTGAACTAGTGGTTGTAATTGTTATTCTGGGTATTCTTGCTGTAACTGCGGCACCCCGTTTCTTAAACCTGCAAGATGATGCGAGGGACTCAGCGCTTCAAGGTTTAGCTGGAGCTATGAATGGTGCTTCCGGTATCGTATTTGGTAAGGCTGCAATTGAAGGCAGGGAAGCTTCATCTACACCTGTGAATGTTGAAGGAGTTCAAACTATCTGGGGTTACCCAACAGCTACTTCAGCAGGTATTGAAGCTGCGTTTGATATGGATGGCTTTGCACACCTGGCTGACTCATCTGTTAGTGCTGGGGGAACAACCGATTATGGTTTTGAAGGTTTTACCGCTCAATGTGTTCGTTACACTTCGGCTACTTCTGCAGCGCAAGCAACGGCTCGAGTAGTTAGCTCTACAGGTGCTGGCGCTATTGCTGGTGCATGCCAGTAATTACTGTTCTTTAGATATAAAAGGCCAGCTCCTGCTGGCCTTTTTTCTATCCAATGCACATAAATATCAAAACTATTCATATACATAAGATCGTTAGTTTCGTTATCTTGTATAATCAGTATTCGCTAGGCAGTTAGAGGCTCATGATGGATAACAGCCCCACACCCAACGGCTTTACTCTGGTAGAGCTGATCATCGTTATTATTATCGTTGCTATCCTCTCTTCTTATGCGGCAAGCCGCTATATCGGTACGTCGAGCTTTTCTGCAATGGCTGCTCAGGAGCAGGTGATTTCAATTATTCGTCAGATTCAAGTGAATCGAATGCAATCCAATGTGAGTGGGCATGATGGCCACTTTCGCTTGCAAGTCAGCCCCGATTGCCTTGGTTCTTCTGAGAGTTGTGGGCTGAGCGCTGCCCAGCGTGAACACCGCAGCGATTGGATTGCTGATGCTTCACTGACATTTAGCCAAATAGGATCAACGAGCCTAATTGATTTTGATTTATTGGGGAATCCGCTGAACGTGAGTGGCGCAGATATTACGATTTCCATTCGTGAAAACGCGAATCAAAGTCAATGCCTAGTCAGCATCAACCCCCAAGGCTATGTCTCAAAAGGGAGCTGTTCATGACCTTTCATCGCGGGATGACATTAATCGAAATGATCGTCGCGATCGTGATACTCGGAATTGCAATGCTGTCGTTTACTTCTTTTTTGGTTCCTCAAATTAGCGATTCTGCATCTGCGCATTATCAAACGCGCGCAGTTGCATTAGGGCAAAGTTTTATGAGCCAAATCCTGGCTCGTGGCTTCGATCAAAACAGTGACCCCAATGGGGGGGAAGTTCGATGTGGAGAAGGCGATGTGGGGAGCCAGCAAGAGCAATGTACATTGCCTTCCCAATTAGGTGCAGATGGAGAAACTCAACTCCGTGATTTTAATGATGTGGATGACTTTATTGGATGTTGGTATACCGAGACGACACAATCTCAGTGCTCAGTAGGCCCGCCGTGGCCTTTACAAAGTGTGCTTGGGGACGACGTTCAAGAGAGCTACCGAAATTTCAGGGTCGAGATTGATGTGGTTTATGATGGCGCCTTGGACAGCGATGGAGTCGGTCATTTAAAACGGATCAACATGACCATTTTTGCAGGACAAAGTGGCCGATTTGTCCTCACTGCTTATAAAGGAAACTTTTGATGAAAGTTCGGGGTTTTACTTTAATAGAGATGGTATTGACGATGGTGGTTGGCGTTATTATGGTGCTCGCTATCGCTGGCTTTGTCGAGTCGGGAACCAAAGGGTATGCCGATTCGATCAATCGACAAAGAGTACAAACTCAAGCGCAGTTTATTTTGGAAAAGTTATCACGAGAATTTCGTGATGCTGTTCCAAATAGTTTTCAAGCCTCCGGCTCGTGTCTCTCTTTTATCCCTATTCACTTTTCTGGTATTTACTCGGCTATTGGTCAAGATATCGACTTTCTTGTTGGGGACAATAATGACGATGGAAGTGAGATAACAACCATTCCCAATGGATTAAGCATGGTGATTAACCCCACTCGTAGAGAAGACTTACTCCCCATAAATACATTCGATGTCGGAAACCAAAATAAAAACAACGGGCATTTTACGCTTGTGGGGGAAGCCAAAAACTTGGTCAGTCGTTCAATTGCGGATCGCCATTATATTTTTGATCCCAATGACATTGTGGAGTATTGCGTTGTGGGTAATATCATTACTAGGCAGTCGTTACAGGATGCGTTGCCTTTAACGGTCGCAGACAGCATAGTGGGATCGAAGAGCGGCTTTAAATATTTAGATCCGACTCTCCAGCGAGGTGGCCTTGTTCATATTGACTTGGTTGTGGAGCAAAATAGTGAACGCAGCGTTTACCAACAAGATGTCCAGGTGCTTAATGTTCCGTAGTCAACGTTATCAACGTTATCAACGTTATCAAAGTGGTAACGTATTAATTGTGGTTGTTTTTGTTATCGTGGTGATGGGTTTTTTAGCGCATTCACTAACGCGAGTCGGGTGGTCAAATAGCGACAGCTTAACGAGAGAGCAACTGGGTACCCAAGCTTGGCTGTTATCACACTCCGCTAATGAGTGGGCGCTAACGCAATTATACCCTATTCCTTTACTCTCGACTTCTGCGGCGTTCGATTCGATGTGCACAAATACCATCAGTGGAGCTCGTCCAAACTTAGTGACAGCCGAACCATGCCAAGCGCCTCGTATGAGTTGTATGCGGGTCGGAGACTTGAATAATCAACGCTTTTATAAAGTAGAAGCCAAGGTGATTTGCGGAAGTGGTAGGTTACAGGTTGAGCGAGTGCAAGAGGTATGGGTAAAAGAGTGAATATACAGCCAAATAAAGGGTTCAGACAACGAACCCAATTAAACACAGAGCAGAATTGGCTAGAGAGGATCTTCAAGGCTCTCGCTGGGCTATTTATGGTGTTAATGTTATTTTCCGCTTCCGTTTCCGCTAAGGTCTATGACTTATACAACCCTAATGTGGGTATCTGTCCTGGTGGGGTGCTGGAATATAAGACTAATTCTTATCAGTATGTTTGCCATGCCTCTAACGGATGGATCAACTTTAATGTTGGGGATCGCATCGTGTGGAGTGGACCGAAGGATAAGACCGTGCTTCTTACCGTGAAAAAAGGCATGAATTTTCCCGGCAATAACCAAGTGGGTACGCTGGCTTCCCCTGTTTCACTGCATACTGTTCAAGCAACCATCATGTTTGTCGGTCCAGATATTGTTGTGACGGGGAAAACCTCGGTTGGTCCGGCTGGCTACCATATTTCTGCAGAAAGTAACGGAGTAAAGTTGCTAGGTGGGGTGTTGAACCAAAGTCCGAATGGGTTTGTTTCTGTGCGCGGCAGTAATAATGAAATCAAAGGGGGTGTTAATGCCGTTGGTCATATATACCTCGAAAATGTACAAGTGACCGGGAATATAGCCAGCAGCACGAATTATGTGTCGGTGAAGGGAACGGGCAATCAAATTGATGGCAATATTATCGCCTTTAATAAAGTTGAACTTAATGAAACAAAAGTTAACGGTAACATAGAAAGTCAAGGGGCCACCGTTGACATCACTGGTACCGGAAACGAAGTCAATGGTGATATTGTTGCGCTGAGTTACGTAAGATTGAATGATACAAAAGTGGTTGGTAATGTGGTCAGTCATGGCACCCAGGTTGAAACGACAGGCTCATCGAACGAGGTTTATGGGGATGTAACCGCGTTACAAAAAATTAACTTACACAACACGAAAGTGTGCGGAACAGTCACATCTACAGGGCAAGCGGTGAAGATGACTGGTACCAATAATGCCGTTTATGACGAACATAGTGCGATTGACGCGTGGTACGACATTGATCTATCTAACGCACTTATTTGTGGTTCGCTAACATCTCATTTAGCCCCTATATCCACTGTGAATACATCATTACATTGCGGCTTTAATGATCCAAACTGCAGCTACGCACCATCAAACTGCCCCGAAACAAGTGTCAGAGTGTGCAGTGGTGATTCCCCCCCCGCCGCTGAAAAAATTGAAGTTAATCCACGTAATTACCACCTTACGTGTGAAAGCACCCCAGAGAATATGGTTGAAGTGTCTGTGTTAGATGGTGACGGTAACTTACTTGAAGGGTATCGACCGACCCTCAGTCAAGATAGTGGCACAAACTTAGATATTCAGTTTGTGTCCGAAGCCGGGGGGATTTCAAAATTTCGTGTGATAAATAATACCCCTAATACTGTTGGTAACTACTCGCTTTCTGCTTCACTGAAAGTATCAAATACGATTACTTTAAGTGATAGTGATACCATTAAATATGTGCCTTATAAATTTGAAGTAAGCGATCAAAGCGTTATTGCGGGGAAACCCATTGATGTTCCTATTAAAGTCAAAGCGTGCAGCAATAGTGGGCAGTTAATTGATTTGGGGTACGTAGGGTCTCCTTCGGCGTCATATTCTTACCAAAAACCAGTGACAGCCTCCGCGTTTCCTGGCCTTCTACAATTCAATGCAGATCTGACTGATTCTAATCGCAATGCCAGACTGACCTTCCAAGATGCAGGGCAAATATTGGTAACGATTACCGATAATAATTTTCAATGTGATGAGGCCTATTGTCCCGTTGAAGGGGGAGCGTTGAAAGGTCAATTTATGGTCCAATCGCGCCCATGGAAAATTGCGATTTGTGATGTTGAAAATAGTGACGGGACGATTGAAAATCCGGCTAAAACGGATGAGATAGCCGGCTATTTTATTTCAGCTGGCGAGGAGTTTAGAGCGACCTTTAAGCCGATTGTTCACCCTCAGTTTTATCAGTCACCTCCAAGCGATGAGTGCCAATATCAAACCACGTTTAACTATTATTCAGAGACAGGCCATGCTGCACCGTTAAGTGTGGGGCTTGAGTTAGCATACCCAAATACAGGCGTGCTGGGTAACTTAGCGAATGATCGTTTCCCTGGCGACTACACTTTTATGCCTAACGACAAGGTTGGGTCAACTCGTCAAAAAACTCTGAGATTTTCATGGCAAGAAGTCGGGTCATTAAAAATGAAGACTTCCGCAATGTATTTATCAATGTCACTGAATGTGGATAATCAAACGATAGGCCGTTTCTACCCAGATTATTTTAGGATCACGCAGTCAGATTGGACTGCTCCCGATTCTCAGGGAGGGTCGACTTATATGGGGCAACCTTTCAAACAGGTTGACTTTGCTATCACCGCGTTTAGTGCTGCAGACAAGCCGACCAGCAATTATGGAAATTTTGCCGATTATTTGAAAGGTGCTTTCTTTTTGTGGGGGGCTTACTCTGCTCGGTTAGACATCAGTGATAGTGAGTTAACAGCAAGTAATTGGAGCGGTGCGGTTTGGGCACAATCATGGGATAACAGAGTCGTTTGGAGAAAATTGGAGAGCGCGACCCTCGGCGCGTCGCTACCCGATGGCCCTTATAACTCTGCGCGCACGATAGATAGTAGCGTGACGATAGACAGTCACTTAAGTTTAACGTTAGACAAAAACGATGACAGTGTGAGTGATAGCCTCGATCCTACCCAATTTAAAATAATGAGCGGGAGCCCTTCCACTCTACATCAAGAGTTATTGAACCAGCCGGATGTACGTTATGGGCGTATGATGTTAGATGATGTTGCCGGGAATTCGGGTCAAAGCATTCATGTGCCGTTAAGGGTTGAGTATTGGCAAGGTAAACAGGGTTTCCAGACCAATGTGCAAGATGATAATAGTCAGTTTGATACGAGCTTACAGTGTCGGGATATTGTTTGGACAGAGGCTGAACCGGCAGTCAGTGATACGTTATTAACCAGTGAGCCAGAGATTGGGGTGATATCAGCCGGTCAAGGCGATACTGTATTTGCCAAGCAAACGACAAATCAACGGGAGCAAGTTCACTTGTTTTTACGCCAAGGCAGTGCTCAACCTAACGGTATTTCTTGTGCCTGGTCACAAGGAAGTCAGCCTTGGTTACAATTTAACTGGCGAGATCAAGGAGATGAAGACCCTTCTTCCATTGTAACCTTCGGCATTCATCGAGGTAATGATCGGGTTATCTATCGTGGAGAGCCTGATCGACTTAATCGCCCATAGCCCTTGGTTTTCTGATTTAAGTTAAGTTACTGTAGTAATATGACGTTTCTAACCACCTTTACACACCAATACCTTGCCGTAATAGCAAGGTATTGGTACATTTAGTGCAATTTTTTATCTTCTAATTCTTGCAGGATGAGCGAAGAATATGTTTAAAAAGCTTCGTGGCATGTTTTCAAACGACCTATCGATTGACTTAGGTACTGCCAATACCCTTATTTATGTTAAAGGCCAAGGCATTGTTCTTGATGAGCCTTCCGTTGTTGCGATTCGCCAAGATCGAGTCGGTTCTGGAAAGAGTGTCGCTGCTGTTGGTCATGATGCTAAGCAAATGCTTGGCCGTACGCCTGGCAACATTTCAGCGATCCGTCCAATGAAAGATGGCGTAATTGCTGATTTTTACGTAACGGAAAAAATGCTTCAGCACTTCATTAAACAAGTGCATGACAACAGTGTCCTTAAACCAAGCCCTCGTGTTTTGGTTTGTGTACCTTGTGGTTCAACGCAAGTAGAGCGTCGTGCTATCCGTGAATCAGCGCTAGGTGCTGGTGCTCGAGAGGTTTATCTAATCGATGAGCCTATGGCTGCTGCGATTGGTGCAGGCTTACGCGTATCCGAGCCAACGGGTTCAATGGTAGTTGATATCGGTGGTGGTACGACTGAAGTTGCGGTTATCTCACTAAACGGTGTGGTTTACTCATCTTCTGTACGTATCGGCGGTGACCGTTTTGATGAGGCGATCATCAACTATGTTCGTCGTAACTACGGCAGCTTGATCGGTGAAGCGACAGCAGAGAAGATCAAACACGAAATCGGTTCAGCTTACCCTGGTGATGAAGTCGAAGAGATCGAAGTTCGTGGTCGTAACCTTGCTGAAGGTGTACCTCGTAGCTTTAGCCTAAACTCAAACGAAATCCTTGAAGCACTTCAAGAACCTCTATCAGGTATTGTATCGGCTGTAATGGTCGCATTAGAGCAGTGCCCACCCGAGTTAGCTTCTGATATTTCAGAAAACGGTATGGTACTCACAGGTGGCGGTGCACTGCTTAAAGATCTTGACCGCCTACTCACAGAAGAAACGGGTATCCCAGTTGTTATTGCAGAAGAGCCACTTACGTGTGTTGCTCTAGGTGGCGGTAAAGCCCTAGAGATGATTGACATGCACGGTGGTGACCTGTTTAGCGAAGAATAATATCTAGTGTTAGGCTCTTTTATATTTCGTTTTATGTAAAGAGCCTAGGACCTTATCTATAGGATCAAATGTAGCCCTAGGATCAAATATAGAATGAAGCCAATTTTTGGTAGAGGCCCCTCTCTACAATTGCGCCTGTTTTTTGCTGTAATTTTATCAGCCAGCCTTATGCTGGCTGATAGTCGTTTAGATGCTTTCTCAAATGTTCGCTATTTATTAAACAGCATGGTCGCGCCTATTCAATATGCAGCCAACTTGCCTCGCACTATGTTCGATGGTGTATACGATCGTTTTAGTACCCGACAAGGGCTAATTAAGTCCAACCATAATATTAAAAGAGAAGTCTTGCGCTTGAAGAGCGAGCTGATTCTGCTTGAGCAATATCAAGAAGAAAACAAGCGCCTCCGTAAGTTGTTAGGATCTCCGTTTATCCGTGATGAGAAGAAAGTCGTCACAGAAGTTATGGCGGTAGACACTTCACCATATCGTCATCAAGTTGTGATCGACAAAGGTCAGATTGATGGGGTGTATGAAGGTCAACCGGTGATCAACGAAAAAGGCATTGTCGGCCAAGTGACTTTTGTTGCTGCTCATAATAGTCGTGTCCTGTTACTGACTGACGCAAACAACGCAATTCCTGTTCAGGTTATTCGTAATGATATTCGAGTGATCGCTTCGGGCAATGGCATGATTGATGAGATCCAGCTAGAGCACATTCCAACCAGTACCGATATACAAGAAGAAGATCTATTGGTGACATCGGGTCTTGGTGGAGTATATCCAGAAGGTTATCCAGTCGCCTACGTTACTGCCGTTGATTACGACCCGAAACGTGAGTTTGCCGTTATCAAAGCGGAGCCTGTGGTTGAGTTCGATAAGCTCAGATACTTGCTGCTAGTATGGCCTGATGAAAACAAACAGATGCAAGCGGATCAATCCAGCATAGAACAAGCATTGTTAGAGGGTGAAGATGGCCAATAGCGTTTTAAGAAGCAAGGTCGTAATTGGCTGCTCATTTTTAGTAGCACTGATTCTGCAAACGATCCCTTGGCCTGGTAGTTTAGACCTATTTAGACCATCTTGGTTACTGCTGGTTACGTGTTACTGGGTTTTGGCTCTGCCGCATCGTGTTAACGTAGGTAGTGCTTTGATTCTAGGCTTATTGTGGGACCTTTTGATCGGCTCTACTCTAGGTATTCGAGGTATGATGATGGCGATAGTGATGTACATTATTGCGATGAACTTCCTCGTCATTCGTAACATGGCGTTATGGCAGCAAGCGATGATCATTGCCGCGTTAACGGTGTTGCTTGAACTGTTGGTATTCTTTGGTGAATATTTGATCCAAGATGTTGTTTTTAATCCGTTATCGTTATGGGGTGCATTGATAAACTGTATACTTTGGCCTTGGATGTTTTTATTAATGAGGCGCGTGCGTCGCCATTGGCATGTGAGGTAGCGTGACGATGGAAAAGAAACATTTAGTTTTGGCATCCGGCTCACCACGCCGCAAAGAATTACTATCGCAACTCGGTTATGAGTTCTCTGTCCTCGTAACCGATGTTGAAGAGTATAAACACGCCCAAGAAACCGCCGAAGAGTACGTTAAGCGACTATCTTTAGATAAAGCCTTAGCGGCACTCTCTTTATTACAAGTTAATGTTTCTGAAGAGCAGCATGTCGTTCCTGGTTCTGATACTGTAGTTCCTAGCTTGGATGCTGTTGTACTCGGTTCTGATACCGTAGTCGTTAGCCAAGGGCAAGTGCTCGAGAAGCCTGCAGACCTTGCTGATTCTAAGCGTATGCTTACTCAGTTAGCGAATGAACGTCATCAAGTAATGACGGCCGTTTCTGTCGTTTCTGCTGAAAAACAAAAAACAGAAATCATTATTACCGACGTATGGTTTAAACCCCTCAGTGAAAAAGAAATAGAACAATACTGGCAAACAGGGGAGCCATGCGATAAAGCCGGTAGCTATGGGATTCAAGGTTTGGGTGGACGCTTTGTCACCCGAATTGAAGGTAGTTATTACGCCGTTGTCGGCTTACCTTTGTTTGAAACGGACCAGCTACTGCAAGAATTCTTATAATTACTAATCTGAGGTGCACCATGAGTGCTGAATTGTTGCTGAACGTGACCCCGAGTGAAACTCGTGTGGCCATGATTGAAGGGGGAGCTCTTCAAGAGATCCATGTCGAACGAGATGCTCGACGCGGTATCGTAGGAAATATCTATAAAGGACGTGTAAGCCGTGTTCTTCCCGGAATGCAGGCTGCATTTGTGGATATAGGCCTTGAGAAAGCAGCATTTTTACATGCCTCAGACATTGTTCCGCACACTGAATGTGTTGCTGAAAATGAAAAGAAGCAGTTTCAGGTACGTGATATTTCTGAGCTTGTTCGTCAAGGTCAGGATATTGTGGTTCAGGTCGTTAAAGATCCTCTTGGAACAAAGGGTGCTCGTTTAACGACTGATATCACCTTGCCATCTCGTTACTTGGTGTTTATGCCGGGAGCAAGTCATGTCGGTGTTTCCCAGCGTATTGAAAGCGAATCAGAACGTAATCGTCTTAAAAAAGTCGTATCTCGTTACTGTGATGAACACGGTGGTTTTATCATCCGTACTGCCGCTGAAGGCGCTGATTTTCATGAGCTTGAGCAAGACGCCGCTTTCTTGAAGCGTTTGTGGCTCAAAGTAGTAGAGCGCCGTGGTAAGCATAAGGCTCGTACGCGCTTATATGGTGAGCTGTGCTTAAGTCAGCGTATCTTACGTGATTTTGTGGGCACTGAGCTGAGTAAGATTCAGGTCGATTCTCGACTAGAATTTGAAAATCTGAAAGAGTTTACTTCGGAGTACGTACCTGAGCTTACCGATAAGCTTGAGCTGTATGAAGGTGATAAACCGATCTTCGATATGTACGACACTGAGAATGAGATTCAACGTTCACTGGATCGTAAAGTAGAATTGAAGTCTGGTGGATATCTGATTATCGACCAAACAGAAGCGATGACCACTGTTGATATCAACACTGGTGCCTTTGTTGGTCGTCGTAATCTAGAAGAGACGATTTTCAATACCAACGTAGAAGCGACACAAGCGATTGCTCGTCAACTTCGCCTGCGTAATTTAGGTGGCATCATCATTATCGACTTTATTGATATGTTGTCTGAAGAACACCGTAAGCGAGTACTAACTTCTTTAGAAGCGGCGCTCGATAAAGACCGTGTGAAAACCAACATCAATGGCTTCACACAGCTTGGTTTGGTTGAGATGACTCGTAAACGTACCCGTGAAAGTATTGAGCATATTCTGTGTTCTAGCTGCCCAGCCTGTGAAGGGCGTGGCAGTGTGAAGACAGTCGAAACCGTTTGTTATGAAATACTTCGAGAAATTACTCGTGTAAATCGTGCGTACGATGCGGATAAGTTCGTGGTTTATGCGGCAGCAGCGGTTGCCGAGGCATTAGAGGGTGAAGAGTCTCATGCGCTTGCTGAGCTTGAAGTCTTTATTGGTAAACAAGTGAAAATTCAGGCTGAGCCTCTGTACATACAAGAGCAGTTTGATGTCGTTATGATGTAATGGATATTTTGTGAGTTCTAGTGTTACTCTGATTTTACGTACGTGTCTGTGGTTAGTGGTTACTCTCTTAGTAACGCTAGCCATTGCTGTGACTACACTGCGTGTCGCCTTGCCCAATTTAAATAAGTATCAATCTGAAATTGAGCTTTGGGTAAACCAACATTCCGGTTTTGAGTTTTCTATTCAAGATGTGGGTGGCTTTTGGCGTAACACTCATCCCTCTATTGCGCTGCAAGGCGTTCAAGCTCGTCTTCCTAATGCTGAAGATGTGACCTTCTCTGTTGAACGTGTCGAAGTTGAATTTGATTTGATTCAATCTCTAGTACAGATGCGCCCTGTTGTTGCCGACCTTGTAATGAATCGAATGTATCTGGATATACGTTCGGTCGATCTGTTTGCCGGTCAGAACGGCAAAGATAAACCTAAAAAATCAGGCTCTTCAAAGCGGGTGATGCAAGAGCTGGATAACTTACTCCTCAAAACGTTAGTGGATGTGACCGCCAAAGATTCCTCTCTTCTTTATCGAACCATCTCTGATGAAGAACGTCAGCTCGATATCGAAACCTTAAAGTGGAAAAACTCAGGTAAGCACCACCTCGCGGAAGGTGTGGTTAGCATTAAAGACGCCAATCTTAACTCGTTGTCAGTAAGTGCTAACTTTGTCGATGGTGGTTCATTGACCGATGTAACTGGTGAGTTCTATGTGAGTGCAGACAATATCTCGGTTAAACCATGGTTAACCCGTTATATGCAGGCTGAATCCGGTATAGAAACGGGCACGGTTAGTTTGAATAGTTGGGTTACCCTGCAAAACAGCAAGCCGGTAAATGCCTACGTAGAAGTGCTGCCTTCGGAGTTGAGCTGGAACGAAGATGGTCAACATGATTTGATGTTTGAATCAGGCGTTTTTAAGTTGTCTCCCATTGATGATGGTTGGCAAGTGAATGGTCACTCACTTAACCTTAGAACGGATGATAGGCCTTGGCCTGAACTCGATGTTGCCTTCAAATGGAATAAAGGCCCGTGGGAACTTAATGTTTCTGAACTTGATGTGGAAACTATTACCCCGTTAATCAAGTTGATGCCAGATTCTGCGCAATCAACCAAAATGATCAATTCGTTGAAGCCGGGTGGATCCGTTTCTGATATTCGGGTCTCAATGGATTCAGGCATCGAAAGCTTACGTTATTCAGCGAGCTTTTCTGATCTGGCGATTGAACAGTGGGAGTTAGTGCCCGGTTTTAGCCAAGTGTCAGGTAGTGTGTTTGGTTCGGCTTCGGAAGCGAAAGCTAGCCTTCACGTTATTGACGATGTGTTTCCTTATGGTGATGTTTTCCAAGCACCTCTGAATATTAAACAGGGTCTGGTTGATATTGTTTGGCAGCAAGATGAAAGCGGCTGGAAACTGTGGTCGGACAAAATCACGGCAGCCACGCCAGACTTACAAGTACTAGGCGCATTTCGCTTAGACTTTCCAAAGGATGCGAGCCCATTCTTGTCTTTCTACGGTGAAGCGGACGCTTACAATGTGGGTGAAACATGGCGTTATTTACCGACGTTGGCACTTGGGCAAGATCTAACCGATTACCTTTCAACTGCGATTCAAGCGGGCAAAGCTGATACGGTGAAACTGTTATGGCATGGTGAACTGGGGCAATACCCATATACTAACCATGATGGGATCTTCCAAGTTTGGGTTGGCCTAGAAAACGCGAAGTTCAGTTTTGATACGGCGTGGCCACTGATTACCGATCTTCAGCTTGATCTCCTGTTTGAAAATGATGCGATGCATCTTGATTCGCGCTCTGCTCAATTGATGGACGTAACGGCTGACCGTATTACTGGGCGTATTCCTTATTTAGGGGAAGGCGGTCATATCGAGATTGAAGCGAAGGCTACGGCTTCAGGTAATGCGGTTCGTGATTACATGACGGCCTCACCATTAGTCGACTCTGTGGGTGCTGCGTTAACGGCGCTGCAAGTGAGCGGTGATGTATCGTCTGAATTCCAACTCAATATTCCTTTTGATTCAGAAAAAGAGCCAAGAGCGTGGGGCTATGCCGATCTTAAAGATAACCATGTTGAGATTGAAGCTCCGCCAATGGTGCTCGAAAACACCACCGGACGTATTGAGTTTGATAATGATGTTATTACGGCGAATGGTTTAGCCGCTGACTTACTAAAACAGGGCATCTCTGTTGATTTTAAAGGCCTGAATGACGGTCCTGGTTATGCGGTTGATATCGATGTTTTAGGTGATTGGGACGTGAAACCTCTAGAGCCTTATATTGGCGAGCAGTGGTTGAGTCGCCTATCGGGTCATGCGCAATGGCAAAGTCAGATTGATATTCAGCTCAACGATATAGGTTTTAGTTACCAGTTAGACTTACAGTCAGATCTTAAGTATTTAGCCAGTGATTACCCTTATCCATTGGCGAAAAAATCCTTGGAGAGTGGTTCTGCTAGACTGCAAGCCTCGGGTAACCAAGAAGCTATTACTGCGCGTCTGCAATTGCCGAATACCAAGTATCAGGCTGAAATTGATATTACGGGTGAGGTTCCTAAGCTTACTGCAACCAATTTAGTGTTGGGGCGTGGTGGTTATAAAATTAGTCCTGTTGTTGGGCATCATGCCTTAATTCGTACTGATAAATTTAATGCCGATGATTGGTTGTCGGTTGTGATGGAACCCGTGAAGCCATCAACCGCTGTACTTAGCCAAATGAATACGCCAACCATTCCTGCGCCTAGCCGTATTACTTTTGAAAGTAAAGAGCTGATCTTAGGCGGCATAGCTTGGAATGATGTCGATTTTAGTGCTCGCAAGAACAAACAAGCGTGGCAGATGGAAGTTTCTAGCCAAGAGATTGAAGGGGATATCAATTACTTGCCCCCTTACGATCTAACAGTGTCTCTAGATCGCCTGCATTTGTTTGTTCCTGAGTGGAGTGATAAAGCAAATCAAGAACAACTGCTGCAACGGAAAGAGCAAGAAGCACCATTGATCTCTGAACTCGATAAAAAGATCTATGATGCGATGCCTAATCTTAAGCTCACACTGAACGATTTTTGGTTGCAAGGCTATAAAGTCGGTAAGGTCGATGTTGAGCTAGCAAGACAAGACGATCGTCTTGAGTGGAATAAGATTCAAGTCCGAAGCGGAAACAACAAAGCCGATGTGAGCGGCTGGTGGGCACTGAATGGTGACAAGAGTCATTCATCGTTATCTATTGATGTCGAAGGTGAAAATAACAGTGAGTTAATGGAGCGCTTCGGTATTACTTCCGGGATTCAAAAAGCACCTTTTGCGTTGGAAGGTCAGCTTGAGTGGGACGGTTCTCCGTGGGGTATTCAGATGGATACCATCGACGGCAACGTTAAAACCAAGTTGGGTAAAGGCTTCATCTCGGACGTAAGTGGCGCGGCTCGATTGCTTGGCCTGTTTAGCCTAGATTCGATTATCCGTAAGATGCAACTCGATTTCTCGGATGTGTTTGATAAAGGCATGGCATTCAATAGCATCACAGGAACCGGCAAGATTCAAAACGGTATCTTCCTGACGAACGATCTGAACATGGATGCGGTCGCAGGCGAGATGCAGATCAAAGGAATCGCTAACCTGAATACGCGTCAGGTTGATGCGGAAGTGAATTTTACCCCAGATATTACCTCGGGTATTCCAGTATTAACGGCCTTTGCGGTAACCCCTCAAACGGCGCTGTACGTATTGGCGGTGACTACGGTTATATCGCCGGTGGTTGAAGTCTTTACTCAAGTGAATTACTCGGTAAAAGGCCCATTGGATTCACCCACGGTGAGTGAGCTTTCTCGTAGTTCTGGCGAGTTCCAGCTACCCGAAAAATTGAGAAAATTAGCTGAGTAGTTGATACAAGCCAGTCGGTTAATATACGGTCAAATGCCGATTTCTGAATCATAATGAATAGAGGAGCGAGACACATGGATAGTGTTGGGTTGATTCAAATGACATCTGGCCCTAGCCCTGAATTGAACCTTGCTTACCTTGCTCAAGAAGTAGCAAAGTGCAAAGCGTTGGGGGCGAAGTGGGTTGTGTGCCCTGAAAACGCGTTAGTTTTTGGCAGTAAAGCCGACTATCACCAGTATGCTGAGCCTCTAAATGATGGCCCACTACAAAAGAAATTATCTGAGTTAGCTAAGCTTCACCGAATGTGGATTGTTGTCGGTAGTATGCCGATAAGCATAGCTGAAGGCGTGACCACGACAACCCTAGTGATTGATGACTTTGGGTGCCTAGTGACTCATTACGATAAGCTACACATGTTTGATGTGGATGTTGCCGATGCGCACAAGTGCTATAGAGAGTCGGATATTTTCACGCCGGGTGACCGAGTTGTGACGACGGAAACGCCTTTTGGTCGCTTAGGTTTGAGTATTTGTTATGATGTGCGCTTTCCTCACTTGTATTCAGAGTTACGCAAGCAAGGTGCACAAATCATAGTGGTACCAGCAGCGTTTACTGCGGTAACGGGTCAAGCGCATTGGGAAGCATTATTAAGATGCCGCGCGATCGAAACACAATCGTGGATTGTCGCGGTAGGGCAAGGTGGCAAACATCCTTGTCAAAGAGAAACATGGGGACACTCAATGGTGGTTGATCCATGGGGACGAGTGGTCGCACAGCTAGACCAAGATCCTAAAAGTATGGTGGTTGAGATAGACACATCCAGTTGCGAATCAATCAGGCAAAATATGCCAATCGCGCAACACTCTCGATTTACCAATCAATTTTAATTACAAATAAGAGCCATTTATGAGCATTAATCAAATTGAAGAAGCGCTACTGAACCCGACAGGGCTGACGGAGCAAAATATCGCAGATACATTGGCGAGCATTGCTACCCGCCAAATTGATTATGCTGATATCTACTTTCAGTCAAGCTGGCACGAATCTTTAGTGCTAGAAGACAGCATTATTAAAGACGGCTCTTTCAATATCGATTGCGGTGTTGGCGTTCGTGCAGTATCTGGCGAGAAGACCGGTTTTGCTTACTCTGACCAAATCCAATTGGATGGCCTTAAACAGAGTGCAATCGCAGCTCGCGGTATCGCTAAGCAAGGCCAAAACGGCAAGGTACAAGCTTTCAAGCGCAACTCTAACCAAGCTTATTATGACGCGGTAAACCCGCTAGCAAGCTGGGAAAAACAACAGAAAACAGAATTACTAAAAGCACTTGATGCTTACATTCGCACCAAGGAACCTATGATTACTGAGGTTTCAGTGAGCCTGAGTGGTGTACATGAGCAGATGCTTGTTGCCGCGACTGACGGCACTTTCGCCGGTGATATTCGCCCGTTGGTTCGCTTGTCTATTAGCGTACTTGCTCAGAAAGGCGATCGTCGTGAACGTGGCAGTGCTGGTGGCGGTGGTCGTTTTGGTTACGACTTCTTCTTAAGTGATGCTAATGGTTCTCAGGTTGCTTACCAATTTGCTGATGAAGCAATCCGCCAAGCGTTAGTTAACCTTGAAGCGGTTGCGGCGCCTGCTGGTGCAATGCCTGTCGTTCTCGGTTCGGGTTGGCCGGGCGTTCTTCTGCATGAAGCGGTAGGCCACGGTTTAGAAGGTGACTTCAACCGTAAAGAGTCTTCAGTATTTTCTGGCAAAGTGGGCGAGCAAGTCACATCAAGCCTATGTACGATTGTTGATGACGGTACATTAACGAATCTGCGTGGTTCATTGAACGTCGATGATGAAGGCGTTAATGGTCAGTACAACACACTAATCGAAAACGGCATCCTAAAAGGTTACATGCAAGATAAGCTTAATGCTCGTCTAATGGGTGTAGAGCCTACAGGTAATGGTCGTCGTGAGTCTTACGCGCATCTTCCAATGCCGCGTATGACTAACACTTACATGCTGCCAGGTGAGCATACTCCTGAAGAGATTATCTCGACGGTTGAAAGAGGCATCTACGCGCCAAACTTTGGTGGCGGTCAGGTGGATATTACTTCTGGTAAGTTTGTGTTCTCAGCTTCTGAAGCGTACATGATTGAAAACGGTAAGATCACTCACCCAGTGAAAGGTGCAACGCTAATCGGTTCGGGTATCGAAGCGATGCAGCAAGTGTCTATGGTAGGCAACGACCTTAGCCTTGATCGTGGTGTCGGTGTGTGTGGTAAAGCCGGCCAAAGCGTTCCAGTCGGTGTTGGTCAACCAACATTGAAACTCGATTCTCTAACGGTAGGTGGTACTGAGTAATTCAGACCAACTTCAGCAAATTTGTTATAGCAAGCTAGTTGAAATTATAGTTGCAGTTGCAGTTGCAGTTGCAGTTGCAGTTAAAGCTAAAAGCGCCTCCAATGTGAGGCGCTTTTCTGTTTCTGGAGTACGATTTACTAAATCGAACCGTTACATGTTCTCTTCAGCAAACTCAGCCAGTCGGCTTCGTACCACACCATTGAGGTGAATATTGGCACTGCCTTCAAAGTCTTTAAAGCGCTCGACCATGTAGGTTAAGCCTGAAGTCACAGGGGTTAAGTAGGAAGAATCTATCTGAGCGAGGTTTCCTGAACAGACGATCTTGGTGCCTTCACCACAACGGGTAATGATGGTTTTGATTTGTGAAGCAGTGAGGTTCTGACATTCATCCAAAAGTACAAACGCATTTTGGATTGAGCGCCCACGCATGAAGTTAATCGATTTGAACTGGATGTTGGCTTTATCGCAGATGTACTTCATCGATCCTTCGGTGCAGTGATCATTCTTGTGCAGAGCTTCCAGTGTATCGGTCACCGCCGCTAACCAAGGCAGCATTTTTTCTTCTTCGGTTCCGGGAAGGAAACCAATCGACTCACCTATGTCGGGTGTATTTCGGGTTACGATGATCTTATCGAATTTTTTACGTTCTATGGTTTGTTCAAGTGCGGCAGCCATGGCTAACAGTGTTTTACCACTACCCGCAGCGCCCGTTAGAATCACGAGATCGATATCAGGGTCGAGCAGTGCATCAATCGCCATCCCTTGATAGATATTCTTAGGTGTAATGTCCCATGTCTTGCGGTTCATCAACCTTTCTCTACTGAGATCTCTTAGCGTAATGCTTTCGGCCTCAATCTCCTCGACTCGAGCGGCAAAGTCGCTTTCTTCGTCAATCACATATTGGTTGAGGAAGGTTGGATCGAAAGGTGCTCTTGCTAAGGTGTGCAGCGTTTTTCCACCTAAACTCCTACTCTCAACGTTATCTATGCCATCCCAGAATGACCCTTCGAGTTGTTGAAAGCCTTTGGTGAGGTATTGGATGTCATCAATCAGTTGGTCGGTTTGATAGTCTTCAACGAAGCGAACACCAGCGCCTTTGGCTCGCAAGCGCATGTTGATGTCTTTAGTGATAAGAACGACTTCGCGTGGCGCACGTTTGTTTTGAAGATAGAGGACTGCATTGAGGATTCGGTTATCTCCAGCCTTGTCATCGGCGAAGGCTTTGATGCTTTCTTGAAGTTCGTAATCAGCGAGTATTGAAATACTGCCGGATGCGTTAATGTCTTTAGAAAAAGGAATGCCTTCTGATATTTGATCTGGTGTGGCTTCCCTGAATAAGTCTTCGAGCGTTCGAATCGCGATTCTCGCATCTCGAGCAACGTCTCTTTTACTGTCTTTGATTCTGTCGAGTTCTTCTAGCACTGTCATCGGGATAACGACATCGTGCTCGTGGAAAGAAAATATAGCAAAGGGTTCGTGAAGTAGGATATTGGTGTCTAAAACAAATAGCTTCCGGTTGGTCTCGCCCATAGCATCTCCTTGCCGACGTGCGGCTTGTATTGCATTCATTGAACGTAGATAAAGCTCATATAAAGATTAGTATCTCATTCTGCTGATAGTCAACTACTCACCTAAACTTCATCTAGATAAATATCACCATATCGCTGTAGGTGAAGATAGTGTCTTCGTTTGAGAGCAGCAATCTGCTACTCATAGATTAACCATGATTTTTTGACAGTTTGATTGCACAAGCGAAAACAGAAAAAAAGTATGAAATCATGTCCTTTAGGCGTGACCTAAATCACAGCATCGAGTAAGATTAGCGACCTTTTTCTGCACCATTTTCTCGAGATATCTATTATCTAGAGCGCACTTAAAAAGTGGCTGCAAATTAGGTATTTTTGGCTATATTTTTAATGCGAGAACGAGAGTGTTCTTGTTTTAAATTGCAGCTAAACAAGACCAAATTCCAACTATAAGATTGAGGTAGTCGATTCATGACATTTGCTTTGGGGCAACGCTGGATAAGCGATACGGAGAGCGATTTAGGTTTAGGTACCGTTGTAGCAATGGATGCTCGAACAGTGACAGTAATGTTTGCAGCATCAGAAGAGAATCGTGTCTATGCACGCACTGATGCTCCCGTAACCCGAGTAACGTTTAATGTTGGCGATGTCATCGAATGCCAAGAAGGCTGGTCTCTATCTGTCGAAGAAATTATCGAAGACAAAGGGCTACTGACTTATTTGGGCACTCGCGAAGACACTCAAGAGACAGAGGTGACTCTGCGCGAAATATTCTTAAGCAACCAGATCCGCTTTAACAAACCACAAGATAAGTTGTACGCAGGTCAAATCGACCGTATGGATAATTTCGTGCTGCGTTACCGTGCGTTAAGCAATCAATACCAACAACATAAGAGCCCGATGCGTGGCTTGTGTGGTATGCGTGCTGGTTTGATTCCTCATCAGTTGTACATTGCTCATGAAGTGGGTCGTCGTCACGCTCCGCGCGTTTTACTGGCTGATGAAGTGGGTTTAGGTAAAACCATCGAAGCGGGTATGATCATTCATCAGCAGGTGCTGTCTGGCCGTGCTGAGCGCATTCTGATCGTGGTACCAGAAACTCTACAACATCAATGGCTTGTAGAGATGATGCGTCGTTTCAATCTGCACTTCTCTATCTTTGATGAAGAGCGTTGTATTGAATCTTTTGCTGAGTCCGACAACCCATTTGATACTCAGCAATACGTTCTGTGCTCACTAGATTTCCTGCGTAAGAGTCGCAAGCGTTACGAGCAAGCACTGGAAGGTGAATGGGACCTATTGGTTGTCGATGAAGCGCACCACCTTGAGTGGAGCCAAGACAAACCAAGCCGCGAATACCAAGTGGTTGAAGGCTTAGCTGAAAACACCTCTGGCGTACTACTGCTTACAGCAACCCCTGAACAACTTGGTCGCGAGAGTCACTTTGCACGTCTGCGTCTGCTTGACCCTGATCGCTTCTACGATTACGAAGCATTTGTTGAAGAAGAAGACCAATACGCGCCGGTTGCTGATGCAGTAACGGCATTGTTCTCTGGCGTTAAGCTTGAAAACAGCGCGAAGAATCAGATCACTGAGCTGCTTTCTGAACAAGATGTTGAGCCTCTATTCCGCGTTATCGAGGGCGATAGCAGTGAAGAAGAGCAGGCGTTAGCTCGCCAAGAACTGATTGATAACCTTATGGATCGCCATGGTACAGGTCGTGTTCTATTCAGAAATACACGAGCTGCAATCAAAGGCTTCCCTAAGCGTAATGTAAACCTATTGCCGATGGATATTCCAACGCAGTACACAACCTCTATGCGTGTATCGGGCATGATCGGCGGCAAAATGGCTCCCGAAGCTCGTGCGATGAAGATGCTGTACCCAGAAGAGATCTTCCAAGAGTTTGAAGGTGAAGACTCAAGCTGGTGGCAGTTTGATTCACGTGTGAATTGGTTAATTGAAAAGATCCAAGACAAGCGTAGCGAAAAGATCCTAGTGATCGCCTCGCGTGCGAGTACGGCTCTTCAACTGGAACAAGCTCTACGTGAGCGTGAAGGTGTGCGTGCAACGGTATTCCACGAAGGCATGTCGATTCTAGAGCGTGATAAAGCTGCGGCTTACTTTGCTCAAGAAGAGGGCGGTGCTCAGGTGCTTATCTGTAGCGAAATCGGTTCTGAAGGTCGTAACTTCCAATTTGCTAACCAGTTAGTGATGTTCGATCTTCCGTTTAACCCAGATTTGCTTGAACAACGTATTGGTCGTTTGGACCGTATCGGTCAGCTTCGTGATATCGACATTCATGTTCCTTACCTAAAAGGCACATCACAAGCAATTCTAGCGCGTTGGTTCGATGAAGGTCTGAATGCGTTTGCAGAAACTTGTCCTACTGGTCGCACAGTTTACGATAAGTATTCTGATGTACTGATTGAAATGCTGGCTTCTGGTAACACCGAGCAACTTGATGAAGTGATTGAAGAATCAGCGAAGCTCAATCAAAGTCTGAAATCGGATCTAGAAAAAGGCCGAGATCGCCTACTAGAGATGCATTCAAATGGTGGCGATAAAGCCCATGAGATTGCAGAAAAAATCGCGTCTACTGATGGTGATACTAACCTAGTGTCGTTTGCTCTAAGCCTATTTGACACCATTGGTCTGAACCAAGATGACAAAGGTGAAAATGCGTTAGTCGTGACACCTTCTGAACACATGATGGTGCCAAGCTACCCAGGCTTACCTTATGAAGGTGCAACGATTACGTTTGACCGTGAAACTGCGCTTTCTCGTGAAGATATGAACTTCATTAGCTGGGAACACCCAATGATTCAGGGTGGTATTGATCTGCTATTGAGTGAAGGTGTGGGTGCGTCTGCGGTATCTCTACTGAAGAACAAAGCGTTGCCAGTGGGTACTATTCTACTTGAGTTGGTTTACCTTGTTGATGCACAAGCGCCAAAGCGCAGCGGTATCAGCCAGTTCCTGCCTAAGACGCCGATTCGCTTGATGATGGATGGTCGTGGTAACGATTTATCTGCTCAGGTTGAATTCGATAGCTTTAACCGTCAACTCAGCCCGGTAAACCGTCATTTAGCGAGCAAGTTAGTGAACTCGGTACAAGGTGAGATTCACAAGCTAATCGAAGCAGGTGAGACGCATGTACTGCCGAAGGTTGAAGAAGTTCGTCAGCAAGCTCAGAAAGATATGCAAACTAACTTGAACGGTGAGTTAGAGCGTCTACAAGCGCTTAAAGCGGTTAATCCTAACATTCGTGATGAAGAGCTAGAGGTTATCGAAGCTCAAATCAATGAACTGACGGGGTACATCAGCAAGGCTCAGGTTCAGCTTGATTCGCTACGTTTGATTGTGGTTTCTCACAACTAGTTTTGAATTAGCTAAATGCTTTAACGAAATAAGGCCTTCATCATGAAGGCCTTATTTGTATCTATAACTTAGTTAACAGTTTGGCTAACAGTTTGGTTAAGAATCTGGAGAGCAGATTACATCAACCATTTCCACCAAACGAACAGAGCTAAGAAGCCAAATAGGTAAACCAGACCCGCCACAGACAACCATTTTAGCTTAGTGCCAATCGCCAGCGCTTCAGGAAGCTTAGTTTTGCTTACTAAGATGAAGTTAAGCAATGCGAAGAATGGCGTAGTAGCAAAGGCAAGCACCATCGCAAAATCAAGCATTGGCATCAGTGCTGCGCTGAAGAACATCACAATTGCGAGTGCCGCGAGAGAGACAATGATGATCCAGCCTTGCAGCATTCTTGGGCTCGATTCTTTTTTCAATAACAGGCGCTGTGATTCGGCAAGCACGCGTGAGTAACCATCGATAACGGTAATGGTACTGCCAAAGATACAGAAGAAGGCGATAAGAGCGATCAGTGGACGCGACCATTCACCAATCGTAGAAGCGTAGATGCCGACCAATTGATGGGTGAAGCCAACACCAGAGCGAGACAGTTCAACGCCTGTTCCATGAAGTACAAGTGCACCTAAAGCAACGAATATCAAAGCAAGCAGTGCCGTACCAATGTAGCCTACGTTGAAGTCGAACAGTGCAGATTGAGCGGTCACTTCTTGTTTCTCTTTTTGGCTTTTTAGCCACATAGAGGTGATGCTTGAAATCTCGATAGGCGCAGGCATCCAACCCATAGTCACCACGATAAAGCCAATAGCTGCCAATGACCAAGGTGATGGCGGAACAAAAGCCGCATCAGGTTCAACTGGAGAGCCGATAGCAATGGCAACGGCAGCTAAGGTTGTGATGGTTAGGCTCGCCATGATCGCTTTGGACAGCGTATCGAGCGCGCGATAATGGCCAGCGAATAGAATGATCAAGCACGTCGCTAAAACGATCATGCACAGCGTGCTGGTGGCTAAATCAAAAGGAATAAAGTAACTCAGTAAGCTTGCACTGAATAGCAGTAAGGCAGCGGTATTTACCACGGCGGAAATGGCACTTAGTATCGAAAAGATAACAAGGTAAGGTCGACCGAGATTAGAATATCCTTCCACCAAGCTTTGCCCAGTACCAAGGGTATATTGGATGCCAGCTCTAAAGAATGGGTACTTAAATACGTTAACTAAAAGAATCAGTGCGGCTAGTTGCCAACCATAAATAGCGCCAGCTTTCGTTGAAGCGACTAAGTGAGATCCACCGACCGCAGCAGCGGCCATCATGATTCCTGGGCCAAGAGATTTAATCAGGCTTGAAAGTGGTGCGGAGGTTGGTGTTGTGGTGGTTTTAGCCGTACTTTCCATCGTTTTTCCTTTGAGGCTTAGTTCTTATTTTCCGTTACCTTATCAATACCATGTTTCGTAACTTCGTCAACTTTTATGTACAAAAATGTTGAAAATTGTATTTATTAATAAACGAATTAACCGTGAATTATTTATTAACCAGTAATTAAGAGGCTCTAATGGCGTTAGAACAGTACACACCACCACGTGAACCGTGGACTGATATTGTCTATCAAGATGATGATATTCTTGTGGTGAACAAGCCAGCAGGCCTACTTTCGGTACCGGGGAGACTGCCAGAGCACTACGACAGTATGTGGAGTCGGTTGGTTGTGGATTTTCCGGAGATTCAGGTTGTGCATCGGTTGGATATGTCGACATCAGGCTTGATGCTATTGGCTAAGCATAAGCAGGCTGAGCGCCATCTTAAGAAGCAATTCCAATATCGACTGACACACAAACTCTATTACGCGCGAGTATGGGGTTCAGTAGGTGAAGCTGAAGGTTTGATTGATCTGCCGCTTATCTGTGATTGGCCAAATCGTCCTAGGCAGAAAGTCTGTTTTGACGAGGGTAAACTATCACAGACTCGATATATTGTGGAGCAACAAGAGCCTCAAACGACATTATTGAAATTGCTGCCGATTACTGGTCGCTCTCATCAGTTGCGTGTTCACTGCATGGAACTAGGGAACCCAATCGTTGGCGACGAGTTTTATGCTACGCCAGAGGCGTTTGAGTATAGCGATAGGCTAGCTTTGCACGCATGTGAACTGAGTTTTTATCATCCAGCTAATAACCAGCTTTTCAAAGCCTTCGTGCCATGCGAGTTTTATCTTCAAGCTTCACCACAAATCGAACAGCACTTTGAAATTGCGCCAGAGCTTCCAGACTACAGTAAGCTAAAAGCTTAGAATGACTCAATTGACATAAATTCAAGGACGTACAATGCCGAAGTTGAAAGTGGTCTTTCTCGACCGAGCGACCATCCCATCTCAAATCCATTTAAAACCTCTCAGCTTTGAACATCAATGGGTTGAGTATGACTTCACTTCGCCTGAGCAAGTGTCTGAGCGAATTGAAGGCGCTGATGTGGTTATCACCAATAAGGTTGTGCTCAACGAATCGAATTTGACTAAAGCACAACAACTTAAGCTAATAGCTGTTTCAGCAACGGGTGTGAACAATGTCGATGTTGGCTACTGCAAGAGTAACAACATAGCGGTGACAAACGTGCAAGGCTATGCGACTCAATCGGTACCGGAACATGTTATCGCGATGCTGTTTACGCTAAAGCGAAACCTCGTTGGTTATCATCAAGATATCGAGGCAGGCGAGTGGCAAAAGGACAAACAATTCTGCTTCTTTACTCATCCGATTCAAGATGTTGCAGGTAGTACATTAGGTTTGATCGGTAGTGGTGGCTTAGGGCAAGCGACAGCGATATTAGCAAAAGCGATTGGTATGAACGTCATCTTTGCTGAGCGTAAAGGAGCAAATTCTTGTCGAGAAGGATATCTACCTTTTGAGACTGTGTTACAACAAGCAGATGCGATCAGCTTACATTGCCCGTTGACCGAAGCGACCCGAAATTTGATTTCGGATCGAGAGCTAAC
This sequence comes from Vibrio sp. Evd11, assembly GCF_900382755.1. Classification (NCBI taxonomy): domain Bacteria; kingdom Pseudomonadati; phylum Pseudomonadota; class Gammaproteobacteria; order Vibrionales; family Vibrionaceae; genus Vibrio; species Vibrio sp. Evd11. The sequence goes on along the minus strand of NZ_OSDX01000010.1, from coordinate 60,989 downwards.
AATGATGAAACCAAGTGCGGTATTGATTAATGCTGGCCGCGGTGGGTTAGTCGATGAGCAAGCCTTAGTTGAAGCATTGATAAATCATGATATTGCTGGTGCAGGCATCGATGTGTTCACACAAGAACCCGCAGATACGTCGAATCCGTTATTGGCGAATAGTCACTTACCGAATCTATTATTAACGCCACACGTAGCGTGGGGCAGTGATAGCTCAATTCAAAAGCTTTCAGATATTCTGATGGATAACATTGATAGGTTTGCTGATGGGAAGCCGCAGAATATCGTCGGTTAATTCACAGTAAGCGGTTGTAGACTAAGTTCCAGAAAGAAAAAAGGTTGGCTTTGGGCCAACCTTTTTTGATGTTTTTTCTTCAATTCGACTTAGCTAGAAGCTAGAAGCTAGAAGCTAGAAGCCATTAGCCTTGCGGCTTAACTACCAATACATTGATTGGTGAATTCTGTACGACTTTACTCGCCACTGAACCCAATACCACTTTGTCGATTTTCGAGCGCTTATGACTAGGCATCACAATCAGGTCTGCCCCAAGCTTTTCTGCGTAATCTAAAATCGTTGTGTAGGTTTTACCTTCTGCAACGTGAACCTTATAAACCACTTCATCGTCGATGTATTTGTCAGCAAACTCTTTTAGCTGATTTTTTACATCAAGCTTCATTTGATTCGCGGCATCTTTCGGGAAGTAAGACGCAACCATCGACATGTGAATGCCCGGCAATACGTTCAAGATGTGGATTTCAGCATTACTATGCTTTGCGTGCCATACCGCTAATTCAACAGCTTTGTCAGAAAAGCCTTTGTCGTTAAGATCAACAGGAACAAGGATTTGTTTATACATGTGTTTTTCTCTTTTTTATCAGCGCTTAGTATTGACCAAGCGCTGTGATTATCCTTTCCATGTAATAAAGCCAAATAGAGTTGAGCACTACTTGGCTCTATCCATTACGCGCTAATCTCATCCTTACGAGCACGCCTTCTTTGGTTCATCGCTAAGCCAATCAAAATGAGTAGGGATGGTAAGAATACCCACTCTTTCATTGGTCTTTCCGCGTCTTGGATAACTGATTTAATTTCCCAATCAAAGTCAATGCCAGCCGCTTCTGCTGGGCTACCGAACTCAACCATGTCGACAATCATCTTGCCTTCAGATTTCGTCAGCATTAAGCCCATTGAAGCAATGCGGTCTTCACTTGTTGTCGCAGAATCTTCAAATGGAAGGCGAACCGTCTTCTCAGAATAGTCACCTTCTAAGTTTTCGCCACCCACTCTTAATTCAAGAGATTGTCCCACAGATAGACCTTCTGTGATTTGAGCGATCTCAACTCCAGGTGAAAGAACTTTTTCTGGATAAATCATGTCCCACCAGAAGCCTGGGCGGAAGAAAGAGAAAGTTAGAACCAATAATAGGATCGTTTCCCACCATTTGTTCTTGGTAAACCACCAACCTTGTGTTGCAGCAGCAAAGATAAGCACCGCAGTTACAGAAGAGAAAATAGTGAGGAATAGATGCCACCAAGAATCAATGCCCATCAACAGTAGTTGAGTATTGAAAATGAACATGAATGGCAATATTGCTGTTCGGATATCGTAGGTAAAGCCTTGAATACCGGTTCGAATCGGGTCTGATTTTGCAATCGCGGCGGCCGCAAAGGCTGCCAAACCAACTGGAGGCGTATCATCGGCTAAAATACCGAAGTAGAACACGAACAAGTGAACCGCAATCAGAGGGATGATTAGGCCATGCGCCGCGCCTAAGGTAACAATTACCGGAGCCATCAGCGTTGATACAACGATGTAGTTTGCCGTTGTTGGTAAGCCCATACCCAAGATTAAGCTGATTACCGCAGTGAATAGCAGCATAAGAATGATGCTACCGCCTGAGATAAACTCAACGAAGTCCGTCATTACCAAGCCGATACCCGTCAGCGTTACCACACCGACAACCGTACCTGCTGCAGCTGTTGCTACACCGATACCGATCATGTTACGTGCGCCTGAAACCAAGCTTTCTAATAGGTCAACGAAACCCGCTTTGGTTTGCTCTGCAAGATCGTCCGATTTGTTCATCAGAGTCATCAAAGGACGCTGCGTGATCAAAATGAAAATCATGAATACCGTTGCCCAGAAGGCAGAAAGACCTGGAGAGAATCGCTCTACAGTCAGACACCAAACAAGTACCACGATAGGCAATAGGAAATGTAAACCAGACTTAATGGTTGGGCCTGGATCTGGCACTTCTGTTAGCTCAGCATCAATATCCATGCCGCCTTCAGCCGCATATTTTGCTGAAACTCGAACCAAGGCTACATAAGCGATCAATAGAGCAACGGTAACAATTGGGGTTGCTGCATCGCCAAAGACATCTTTTGTCCAACCGACACCGTAGTAAACCGCAGCACTGATGACACATAGCCCAAGAATGGTACCAGTGAAAGACAGTAGGCTTTGTACGATAGTTGGTGTGTGACGACGAGGTAGGCCTGTCATGCCTGCTTTACATGCTTCTAAGTGAACAATGTAAATCAGGGCGATGTAAGAGATAAGAGCAGGCAATAGCGCCGCTTTAATCACTTCTACATACGAGATACCCACATATTCAACCATCAAGAATGCAGCAGCACCCATGATTGGTGGGGTTAACTGACCATTAGTTGAAGCGGCTACTTCTACTGCACCGGCTTTTTCACCTGAGAATCCGACTCTTTTCATCAGAGGGATTGTGAAAGTACCCGTGGTAACCACGTTAGCAATAGATGAACCAGACACTAGACCTGATAGGCCAGATGCAACAACGGCTGCTTTTGCTGGGCCGCCTTTCATGTGGCCAAGCAAGGAGAATGCTACTTTGATGAAGTAAGCACCTGCGCCTGCACGCTCTAGCATTGCACCAAACAGTACAAACAAGAATACGAATGACGTTGATACGCCAAGAGCAACACCGAATACACCTTCTGTGGTTAGCCATAGATGTGACATTGCTTTATTAAGGCTCGCACCTTTATGGGCAATCACGTCTGGCATATGAGGACCGCCAAAGGTGTAAAGTAGGAATACTGCTGCCACAACCATAAGAGGTGGACCCAAAGCGCGTCGAGTTGCTTCAAGCAGTAGAATCATGCCGAACACAGCCGCAACAATATCGAATGTTGTTGGCGCGCCTGAACGACCGGCTAGTTCCGTATAGAAAATATAGATATACGAAGCTGAAAAACTACCTACAAGCGCTAATACCCAGTCGACCGCAGGAATTCTATCCCGAGGCGAATTTTTCATGGCTGGGTAAGCGGTAAAGGCTAGGAAGATGGCAAACGTAAGGTGAATTGCTCGAGCTTCAGTGTCGTTTAAAATTGCGAAGTTAAAAATGAACGGCAGCGGAGAAGCATACCAAAGTTGGAACAATGACCAACATAGAGGCACAAACCATAAAATACGGCCTTGGATACCGTGAGGGCTACGCGCACCAGTGTCTGATTGTGCCACCATTTCTTGCACATCTGGAGACGGTGATGTTGTCTGCGTCATGTACTTTATCCTTATTATTGATGGTCTGCCTTTCTTACGAACAACGAGACGTTATTTATCTCCTATCTAGTGTAGTGAATCGATAGGGAAATGCGTTTTTTGTTCGTCTTTGTCTTAGGCTTGATACGAAGGTAAGTTCGCCAAATTGGAGAAACTTAAAGGTTTGTCTCTTTTCACTTGGGTTATTTTTATAAAACGTGAAAAGCCAATAAGGAGGACACGCCTCCTTATTGGTAGAGTAGGCTTAAAGTAGAGTTACTTTAGAAGGCCTACTTCTTTGTAGTATTTTACTGCGCCAGGGTGAAGAGGGATTGAGATACCCGCTTTAACCATGTCTTCTTTCTTCAGGTTCGCAAATGCTGGGTGCAGGCGTTTGAATGTAGCAAAGTTTTCAAATACTGCTTTAGCAACGTTGTATGCTACTTCATCAGAAACGTCAGACGTTGTTACCATAGTTGCAGCAACACCGAAGCTGTTTACGTCAGCGTCTGTACCACGGTACATACCAGCTGGAACTGTGCTGTATGCGTAGTATGGGTTTTCAGCTACGATCTTGTCGATCTGCGGACCAGTTGCTGAAACCAGTTTTGCGTCACAAGAAGTCGTTGCTTCTTTGATTGAACCGTTCGGGTGACCAACCATGTAGATGAATGCATCAATCTTGTTATCACAAAGTGCTTGTGAACGCTCAGAACCTTTTAGTTCAGAAGCAAGCTTGAAGCTATCGTTAGTCCAACCCATAGCGTCCATTACAACACCCATCGTTGCACGGTCACCAGAACCTGGATTCCCAATGTTTACACGCTTACCAGCTAGGTCAGACACATTGTTGATGCCAGCATCGGTACGAGCGATGATGTTGAACGGTTCTGTATGTAGAGAGAACATAGCGCGAAGTTTCTTGTATTCGCCCTGATCTTTGAACTTACTTGTACCGTTGTAGCCGTGGTATTGCCAATCCGATTGAACAACACCGAAATCTAGTTCACCAGCACGGATGGTATTAACGTTGTAGATTGAACCACCAGTAGACTCGACAGAACAACGAATGTTGTGGTCTTTGCGGCCTTTGTTCACTAGCTTACAAATAGCACCACCAGTTGGGTAGTAAACACCCGTTACTGAACCAGTACCAATTGTGATGAACTCTTGAGCGTTAACTGCGCCAGCGCCCATTACAGCAGCTGCAATAGCCCCAACTTTAATAAGTTTGGTAAATGCCATGAATTTCCCTTCCTTTATTCATTATTAACCCTGAAACAATTGTAGTCGTTTCTGGAGTTTCCTATTTGGAAACGGCACCTTTTTCAATCCATGTGATGAAAAAGTGGCTGGATAATATCAAAAATTGGCAGAAAATTACTCAAATGTTAAAAGATATAGCTAAAAAATCTAACAAATGACGGTTAGATCTCGTGTTTAATTTGCTATTGAGTTTTTTAAAATCAATGGTTTAGTGGGTTTTAATAGAGGAGGGGATGGATATCTTAGGATGTGATTTGGATCACGAAGCGAATAGATGTTCGTGATCCATTAGTAGTTGTGATGGTTATGAAACTATGACAATTATCCAGCGTATTCAAACAGTTCGCACACTGAATCAAACAGTTGCTTAGTGGTCACGGACAAGGTTGGAGTAATAAAGATAGTGTCATCGCCTGCGACTACGCCCAGTATACCTTCTGACTTACCTAATGAATCCAATAAGCGGGCAATAAGCTGCGCAGCACCAGGGCCTGTGTGTATCACAACTAATGCATTGTTGTGGTCAATATCTAGCACCAACTCTCTTAAAGAGCTTGAAACTGTCGGGACGCCAAGTTCAGCCGGAAGGCAGTAAACCATCTCCATTTTTGCATTGCGCGTTCGAACTGCGCCAAACTTAGTTAACATACGCGAAACTTTAGATTGGTTGATGCTTTCAAAACCTTCATGTTTGAGGGCATCGACAATCTCGCCTTGCGAACCAAAACGTTCTTCTTTTAATAATGATTTAAAAGCACGAACTAAGTTGTCTTGTTTTTCTGTATTGCGCATATGTCATTCTTATTCATTAATAAAGATATCTGCATATTCTCGCATACATATTCAATCTTAGCCAAAATATCACGGTAATTTGTTAGTCATATCACTGTAAAAATTTAATAGAATAATGTGTTATTAGTGGCGACTTATTTTGTTATTTCAGATGATTATCCCCATAATGCCAACTCGCTGTGTGGCACGGTTTTATTGACTTGCGCGAAGTCGCAAAGCTGGCGTTAATTGATTGTAATCACTTTGTGATTAATATAGTTTTTTAACTTAAATTTAGCTCAAGAATTACTCTACAAAGAATCTATAAGAGAAATCTCTCAAGGAGAATAACAATGAAAGTAGCTGTTATTGGTGCCGCTGGTGGCATCGGTCAAGCCCTAGCCCTACTACTAAAGAACCGCCTGCCTGCTGGTTCAGATCTTGCACTTTACGACATCGCTCCGGTAACTCCGGGTGTTGCTGCCGATCTTAGCCACATCCCAACGCCTGTTTCGATCAAAGGTTACGCGGGTGAAGATCCAACTCCAGCACTTGAAGGTGCGGATGTTGTGCTTATTTCTGCGGGTGTTGCTCGTAAACCTGGTATGGATCGTGCGGATCTTTTCAATGTGAATGCTGGCATTGTTAAGTCTCTAGCTGAAAAAATTGCCGTTACTTGTCCTACTGCTTGTGTTGGTATCATCACTAACCCAGTAAACACAACAGTGCCAATCGCTGCTGAAGTACTTAAGAAAGCGGGTGTTTACGACAAGCGTCGTTTATTCGGTATTACGACTCTTGATGTCATTCGTTCTGAAACGTTTGTTGCTGAGCTGAAAGATAAAGATCCAGGCGATGTTCGTGTTCCTGTTATCGGTGGTCACTCTGGTGTAACGATCCTTCCTCTTCTTTCTCAAGTTGAAGGTGTTGAGTTTACTGACGAAGAAATCGCAGCGCTAACAACTCGCATCCAAAACGCGGGTACTGAAGTAGTAGAAGCTAAAGCGGGTGGCGGTAGTGCGACTCTATCTATGGGTCAAGCGGCTTGTCGCTTCGGTCTTGCTCTAGTGAAAGCACTTCAAGGCGAAGAGAACGTGATTGAGTGTGCATACGTTGAAGGTGAAGGCGAGCACGCACCATTCTTCGCACAACCAGTTAAACTTGGCAAAGAGGGCGCAGAAGCGATCCTTAGCTACGGTGAACTGAGCGATTTCGAACGCAACGCACTAGACAGCATGCTAGAAACGCTAAACGGCGATATTGAGATCGGTGTTGAATTCGCTAAATAAGCGATAGATAACTGAACTCTGCTAAAAAGACAGTTAACGAAAGCCGATCATTGTGATCGGCTTTTTTGATCCTTGCATTCAGCCCACTCGTAATCTTTTTCTAATCACGAAGAATTAGGGTATTGGATTATGGCTAGAGTACAAAAGGGAATGAATGTTAACTATCTAGGTCGCTTGGGCAAGATATTGGTTATCGATGAACAAGAACAGTTCGCTTTGTTTGAGTCTTACAACAGTCATAAGCAATATGCGGTTCCATTGGAAGAACTTGAAGAGATCGAAGCGCAATTACCTTTATCATTAGAATCGAGTCGTTATTGAAAGCCAGAGTAATATCAAGCAGGATAAAAAAAAGAGCCAACCGGCTCTTTTTTTATATAGCTGTCTACTTAGCTTCTATTTACTTACTACGTTTTACTGCAAGGTGAGCTAGCGTAGTTAAAGCCTGCTTATATTCTGAATCAGGAAGAATAGAAAGCTCAGCAATGGCTTTATCAGCTTCTTCATAGGCTTTATTGGTCGTGTATTCTAACGAGCCTGTTTCTTTCATTACAGACATAATGTCGTCGAGACGTTCCATACCATTGGCTTTTTCAATCGCTTCACGAATCATGCTCGCTTGGTCTGGTGATCCATGATGCATTGCGTAGAGCAACGGTAACGTCGGTTTGCCTTCTGCTAGGTCATCACCAACATTTTTACCCATCTCTTTACCATCAGCGGTGTAGTCCATCACATCATCAATAAGCTGGAATGCAGTGCCTAGGTACTTACCGTAGTTTTGCATTGCTGTTTCGATTTCAGGTGAAGACTCTGTAAGAATCGCGCCAATTTGGGTTGCGGCTTCAAACAAACGAGCGGTCTTTGAATAGATCACCTGCATGTAGCTTTCTTCTGTGGTGTCTGGGTTATTACAGTTCATCAATTGTTGAACTTCACCCTCGGCAATCACGTTTACTGATTCGCTCATTAGCTCAAGGATCCTTAAAGATCCTAGCGTCGTCATCATCTGGAATGAGCGGGTGTAGATAAAATCACCAACCAAAACGCTGGCTGCATTACCAAACGCAGCATTCGCTGTCGCTTTGCCACGTCGCATGTCTGATTCGTCGACAACATCGTCATGAAGCAGTGTTGCTGTGTGGATAAACTCAATAAACGCGGCTGAGGTTATATGAGCCTCTCCTTGGTAACCAAGTGCGCGAGCTGATAAAAGAGCAAGCAAAGGGCGTAGGCGTTTGCCACCACCGCTAACGATATAAAAACCAAGCTGGTTGATTAAACTTACGTCAGAATTAAGTTGGGCTTGAATTGTTTCATTCACTTTTGCCATATCATTGGCAGTAAGCGTTTGGATAGCTTTAAAATCCATTGTTCATCCGGCTGAAGTTAGACCCTGTAAGGCTTATACGTTGTATTTAATTGTTGAATAATACACTAAAAAACGTTGATTAATACATCACTTAAAGGCATCATTGCCGCACTTTTCTTTGGCGAACATGTTTTCGCCAATATTTTAAAAATATGGCTTGTCATAGCGGCATGATTCCCGTAGAATCTGCGCCCTATTGATTAGTTTAGCGCACACCCGAGTTGTAGAATTAACAACCATAGGCTGTGCGGAAAAAGCGGAGTAAAATATGTACGCTGTTTTCCAATCTGGTGGCAAACAACACCGAGTAAGCGAAGGTCAAACACTTCGTTTAGAGAAATTAGACGTTGAAACTGGTGCAACTGTAGAATTTGATAAAGTTCTTCTTGTTGCTAACGGCGAAGAAATCGCTGTTGGTGCACCTCTTGTTGAAGGTGGCAAAGTTACTGCAGAAGTAGTACAACACGGTCGTGGCGATAAAGTAAAAATCGTTAAGTTCCGTCGTCGTAAGCACTCGCGTAAGCAAGCTGGTCACCGTCAGTGGTTCACAGAAGTGAAAATCACTGGCATTAACGCTTAAGTATTAGGAGAGTTTAACAATGGCACATAAAAAAGCTGGCGGTTCTACTAATAACGGCCGCGATTCAGAAAGCAAACGTCTTGGTGTTAAGCGTTTTGGTGGTGAATCTGTTCTTGCAGGTAACATCATCGTTCGTCAACGTGGTACTAAGTTCCACGCTGGCACAAACGTTGGCATCGGTAAAGACCATACTCTTTTCGCTCTTACTGAAGGTAAAGTGAAATTTGCAGTAAAAGGTCCTAAAAACCGTAAGTTTGTAAGCATCGAAGCTGAGTAATTTAATCTTTTATTAGATTATTTATACTAGCTTTCAAGCTGAATTCAAAAGCCCTGCCGATTCGGCAGGGTTTTTTATTTATAGCGAGAATAAAAAAGTAGACGCTCTTGTTTTGGTTTTGAGAAGCCGTTTTATTTTTGAGAAACAGTTTGGTTTTATTAAGAAGCCGTTTGTTTTTTTATATATAGAAAGCAAAGAACCTCTCCTTATTTGTTCCTTGGTTGCAGATCGATCTAGATCTTAGGTGATCGATCTAAACACGGATCTGCTAGAATTTATATCACTCCTTGATGAGTGGTAACGCAACGTAAGTGCGGAGTTAAAAAATGAAATTCGTTGATGAAGCATCAGTAAAAATAGAAGCCGGTGATGGCGGTAATGGTACAGTAAGCTTTTGGCGCGAAAAATTCGTCGCTAAAGGTGGTCCTGACGGCGGTGATGGCGGTGATGGCGGTGATGTTTACATTCAAGCGGATGAGAACTTAAATACGCTTATCGATTACCGTTTCCAACGTTTTTATAATGCAGAGCGTGGCGAAAATGGCCGCGGTGGTAACTGTACAGGTAAACGTGGTAAAGATATGACGATGAAAGTACCTGTAGGTACTCGCGCTGTTGATATCCACACTAATGAAATCGTTGCTGAAGTTGCTGAACATGGCAAAAAAGTAATGGTTGGTAAAGGTGGTTGGCACGGTCTTGGTAACACGCGTTTTAAGTCGTCTGTTAACCGTGCTCCTCGTCAAAAGACAATGGGTACTAAAGGTGAAGTTCGCGAACTGCGTTTAGAGCTTCTTCTGCTAGCGGATGTTGGTATGCTTGGCTTGCCAAACGCTGGTAAATCTACTTTTATTCGCTCAGTATCTGCTGCGAAACCGAAAGTTGCTGATTACCCGTTTACCACGCTAATCCCTAGTTTAGGTGTTGTTAGTGTTGTCCCTGAAAAGAGCTTCGTTGTTGCTGACATCCCAGGACTAATCGAAGGCGCAGCTGATGGCGCTGGTCTTGGTATTCGTTTCTTGAAGCACCTTGAGCGTTGTCGTGTTCTTCTACATATGATCGATATTTTACCAATTGATGGTTCTGATCCTATTCAGAATGCATTGACGATCATCGATGAGCTTGAGCAGTACAGTGAGAAAGTTGCACAGAAACCTCGTTGGTTAGTGTTCAACAAAGTTGATCTAATGCCTGAAGAAGAAGCTGACGAAAAGATTCAAGAAATCGTCGAAGCTTTAGGTTGGGAAGGCGAGTACTTTAAGATCTCTGCTGTAAACAAGATCGGTACCAAAGATCTTTGCTTTAAACTGGGTGAGTTCATGGAGAACCTACCTCGTGAAGTTGAAGCAATTGAAGAAGAAGAAAAAGTTAACTTTATGTGGGATGACTACCATAAAGATGCGATGGCCGGTAAGAATGTCGTTACTGAAGATGACGACGACTGGGATGATTGGGATGACGAAGAAGATGACGGTCATGTTATCTATGTTCGTGATTAATAATCCTCGTCGTTTCTTATAAGCACTTTGGTCGCTTTTTTTAAGATACGCTGATAGTTTTATTGAACCGCAATGAAAATTGCGGTTTTTTTGTATCTAAATCATGACGTCTTGTTGTTTTTTATGCAAAATTTATCTTTAGATAATTAACGCCTATGGGAAGGAAATCATGGCATCAAAACAAAGAGCGATCTCAAGGTTAGTCGCTCAGTCAGGACAAATGTTATTGGCACACGGCGCCGAAAGCACACTGGTCGGTGATATTATGCGCCGCATCGGTATTGCTTGTGGGGTGAATGAGGTTGAAGTTGCACTGTCAGCCAATGCGTTGGTCGTGACAACAGTAATGGATGATCATTGCATAACGACTACTCGAAGCTGTAATGATCGTGGCATTAACATGCAGGTTATCACCGATATTCAACGCATTTGCATCATGATGGAGAAGGGAATTCTCGATTATGATTTGGCGTATAAAAAGATTCAAAACATCAGCCCCGAGCGCTACAACCGTTGGTTAGTGGTTGTGATGATAGGGTTGTCGTGCGCCTCTTTTAGCCACCTTGCGGGCGGAGACTGGCAAGTCTTCATGATGACTTTTATTGCTTCAGCTTGCGGCATGATCGTCAGACAAGAAATTGGTCATCGCCATTTTAACCCCTTATTAAACTTTGCTATCACAGCGTTTGTTACGACAACTATTTCAGCGCAAGCGGTTCTTTATAACATCGGTGGCCAACCCACTATCGTCATGGCTTCTTCTGTGCTGATGCTTGTACCCGGTTTCCCTTTAATTAACTCTGTTTCGGATATGCTTAAAGGCCATATTAATATGGGGCTAGCACGCTTCACCATGGCCAGTTTATTAACGTTGGCAACAAGCTTAGGCATTGTTGCGGCGATGAGCCTTTCGGACGTGTGGGGGTGGGCAAGCTAATGACTATCTTTGAATTATTGCTCGGCCTTTTGAATGATATGTTTTTTGCGGCGATACCTGCCGTCGGTTTTGCACTGGTCTTTAACGTGCCACAACGTGCGTTGATCTATTGTGCTCTTGGAGGATCCATTGGCCACGGTAGCCGTTACTTAATGATGCATTTCGGCATTCCCATCGAATGGGCAACGTTCTTCGCTGCGACTATTGTCGGGATGATTGGGGTTCATTGGTCACACAAACTGTTGGCGCACCCAAAGGTATTTACCGTCGCCGCTTTGATTCCGATGGTACCAGGAGTCTTTGCGTTCAAAGCGATGATCGCTATGGTAGAAATTAACAGAGCAGGGTATAACCCAGAGTTGCTCGCCATGTTGATGGAGAACTTCTTAAAGTCGATGTTCATTATCGCGGGGCTAGCGATTGGCTTGGCGGTGCCGGGGCTGTTATTCTACCGTCGTAGACCTATCGTCTAACTTCAATTTCATTTTCAGGTAAGGACAGGACTTTCTATTTATGATCATCAGTATGATAGCGGCAATGGCAAACAACCGTGTAATTGGTAAAGACAATCAGATGCCTTGGCATTTACCTGCAGATTTCGCATGGTTTAAACGCTCAACTATGGGCAAACCTGTCGTGATGGGACGTAAGACTTACGATTCAATTGGACGTCCTTTACCGGGGAGGTTGAACGTTGTAATCAGCCGCGATGAGAGTTTAGAAATCGAAGGCGTAACGACGGTAACTTCGATTGAAAAAGCACTAGAGCTGGTAAGTGATGTTGATGAAGTGATGATCATCGGTGGAGGTTCTATCTATGAAAGCTGCTTACCTAAAGCGAACAAGCTATACCTGACTTATATCGACCTCGAAGTTGATGGCGATACACAGTTCCCTAGTTGGGGAGAAGGTTGGAAGCAGAGCTTTAGTGAAACTTATCAAGCCGATGAGAAGAATAAACACAACATGGAGTTTGTGATTCTCGAGCGTTAAGCTCTGAAGTTAAAAACGTTTGCGTTACTGTAACAGTAACGCAAACTTCTCGTATCTCGTATCTCGTATCTCTATAGCGCATTTTGAGTGAAAAACTTTTTATCTTCCCAGCGAAGTATCGTCAATTCTCCTCCCCAGACGCATCCAGTATCAAGTCCAATTACATCTTTTCCGTTATAGCCTTCAAGCGCAGCCCAGTGTCCAAAAACAACAGTTTTATCGAGCTTTATGCGTTGCGGAAGGTCAAACCATGGCACTAGTGGTTCATCGGTAATTTCATTCGGTGGTAGCTTACATGCCATGTCGAGTCGGCCATCTTCAAAACAGAAGCGCATTCTTGTCAGGCTATTGATCGCATAGCGATAACGTTCGATGTCTTGTAACTCTTTGCTCCAGAGGTCTGGCGTGTTGCTGTACATGTTCTCGATAAGCCATTGCCAACGGTCCGATTTCAGTAATGACGTTATCTCTCGATTCTCTGTACGTGCTTGTTCCAAGTCCCATTGAGGTGAGATGCCTGCATGTGTCATGACAAACTCTGGGTGCTCTTGCATCAAGGGTTGTTGTCTTAACCATTCCAGCAATTGGTCACGGTCTTCAGCATCAAGAATGGGTTGAGTCTTGTCTTTTGGTTTGGCTGAAAAGAGGCCTAAGGATACCGCAAGTAGATGTAAATCATGGTTACCTAATACCACCTTCGCTGAACCGCCAAGGCTACGAACAAAACGTAACGTCTCTAAGGATTTAGGGCCACGAGCAACTAAGTCTCCGGCGACCCATAATGTATCTTGTTGTTTATCAAAGTTGATGGTTTCAAGCAGTAACTGAAGTTCGTTGAAGCATCCTTGGATGTCTCCGACAATATAATTCGACACAGCATTTTCCTGTAAGTGGTAGATGTGTACTAGTTAAGAATATTGGGGATAGCCAGTCTAAATGGGTCGACTTCTGTTATGAAATCAATGCCTTTATGATCGGTCATTACATAGTGTCCCTGCATGACTCCCACTGGGGTTTCGATGACGGTGCCACTGGTGTATGTGTATTCGTCATTGGCTTCAATCACAGGTTGCTGTCCAACCACGCCATCACCTTCTATGGTGAGTTGTTTACCGTTGGAATCGGTAATCAGCCAACGGCGAGACATAAGTTGTACCGTTGTTTTACTTAGATTTTTGATGGTAATGATGTAAGCGAAAACGTAGCGATTCTTAGATGGCTCAGATTGTTCTTCTATATATTTAGAATGAACTTGGCATTTGATACAAGGCGTAGATATATCCATATTCGCACCTTTTGTTGTTGGTATGCTTTAAGTATTACATAAAAAATAGGCTCCTCACCGAAGTGTAGGAGCCTTTTTCGATTATTTGTCAGCGTTGTGACTGTCGTGCAACCAGTTCGCCATATCGACAAACTGTTCGAGCGTCAGGTTCTCAGGGCGCATGCCAGGGTTTACACCTAGCTCTTCAAGCACTTCCTTGTCGATTAGGCTCTTGTAGCAGTTACGTACTGTTTTACGACGCTGGTTAAAGCCTTCGCGACATACGCGATCTAACCACTTAAGATCTTTTGCCGGGTAAGGCAGTACTTCATAAGGCTGAAGGCGAACGACTGCAGAGTCTACTTTCGGTGGCGGAACAAATGCTGTTGGTGGCACTTCTAGCACAGGAGTGACTTTACAGTAATATTGAGCCATAACCGTTAGACGACCGTAAGCTTTGGTACCAGGGCCCGCTGCCAATCGGTTAACGACTTCTTTTTGAAGCATAAAATGCATGTCTTGCACGTCTTTATGGAACTCAAAAAGGTGGAACATCAATGGTGTAGAGATGTTGTATGGCAAGTTACCGAAGATACGTAGCTTGTTGTTTGGCTTAACAAGTTGTTCGAAATCGAACTTCATTGCATCGCCTTCATAGATCGTTAACTTTTCAGCAAGATCAGGGTGATTACGCAGACGTTCAGCAAGATCTCTATCCAGTTCAATTACTGTGAACTTGTCGACAAGCTTGCCAACAGGCTCAGTAATCGCACCAAGACCAGGGCCGATTTCTACTAAGTTCTGGCCTGGTAGTGGGTTAATACTCGATACGATTCCATCAATAATGTATGGATCGTTAAGGAAGTTTTGACCAAAACGTTTACGCGCTTTGTGCCCTAAGTGGACATCATTTCTCATTGCTTTTTCTCTACTAATTCAATGGCGTGCGTGAGCGCTGTTCTAAAGCTCCCTGTATCGGCTTGGCCTTTCCCTGCCAAGTCTAAGGCGGTACCGTGATCGACTGATGTGCGAATAAACGGTAAGCCAAGCGTGATGTTCACTGAGCGACCAAACCCTTTGTATTTCAATACTGGGAGGACTTGATCGTGATACATACCTAAAACAGCATCTGCATCTTGCAAATATTTTTCATTAAAGATGGTGTCTGCTGGCAATGGGCCAACTAAATTAATACCATCTTTCTGGCGAATTTTTTCTAGCGTAGGGGTGATAGTTTCTATCTCTTCACGACCCAAACAACCATCTTCACCCGCATGTGGGTTCAATCCACACACGTAAATAGTTGGTTTCTCTATAGCAAACTTTTCGACCAAATCTTTATGCAGAATAGCAATGATTTGTTCTAATCTGTCTTCGGTTACTGCTTGAGATACATAAGCTAGCGGGATGTGCGTTGTTACGAGAGCAACACGCAGCCCTTCTGTTGCCAACATCATCACGACAAGTGGAGTATTGGACTTCTCTGCAAAGAACTCGGTATGGCCACTAAAAGCAACGCCAGCTCGGTTAATTACACCCTTGTGAACCGGGCCGGTGACAATAGCATCAAATTCATCATTCATACAGCCAATTGCTGCGGTTTCTAATGTATTTAATACGCAGTGGCCGTTCGCTTCATTAAGTTGACCCGCAACGGCGACTTCAGCGAGTGGAACATGTTTTACTACCAGTGTTCCAGAGCGTTGAGGTTGCTTAGGCGCTGTTGAGTCGTAGTCCAACAGCTCAACCTCAATCCCTAACATTTCTGCTCGCTCTGCTAGTAGGGTTTTGTCCGCACAAACGACGAGCTGATGTGGCCAGCTTTCTTGAGATAGAGCCAGAGTTAAATCTGGCCCAATCCCCGCAGGTTCACCTGCCGTAATGACAAGGCGTTTAGTTGTCATCTTGGTCATCCTCAACCATTTCAACAAAAGCACTCGCTCTTACTTCTTGCAGCCAAGCGCCAGCTTCTTCGTTGAACTTACGGTTAAATAGAATTTGGTATGCTTTATTCTTTAAAGCTGAATCTGTACGGTCTACTTCTCTGCGATCAAGCACTTCAACAATGTGCCAGCCATGAACCGTTTTGAATGGTGCACTGATTTTTCCTTCAGGTAGCGTTTCTACTTGGTGCTTGAATTCAGGTACGTATAAATCAGGAGTTTGGTAACCTAACTCGCCATCTTGAACGGCTGAGCCTGGGTCTTGGCTGTATTGCTGTGCAAGGTCACCAAAGCTCGCTTCACCTGCGTTTACGCGACGCGTGATTTCTTCAAGCTGCTCTTTCGCACCGTCATCACTCAAGATAACCGTTGGTTTAATCAAAATATGACGTGCATTAACTTCGGTAACTGCAACGGTTTCCAAACCTTTTACGTCTTCAATTTTTAGAATATGGAAGCCAACACCACTTCGGAAAGGACCGATGATGCTGCCTTTGTTCTGCATTTTGATTTGGTCTGCAAAAATCGTAGGCATCTCTTCTTTACGCATCCAACCCCAATCACCACCTTGTAGTGCTTTAGGGCCTTTAGAGTAAGTATAAGCCATAGTGCTGAAGTCTTTTCCGCTGTTTAGTTCTTCCACTAAATCTGTCGCTTGTGCTTCTAACTCTTCTTTGGTTTGGTCATCATTGAATCGAAGTTGAATGTGGCCAATTTTGTATTGAACCGTCGCATTGGTTTCTTGCGCTAAGATGTCCGCTAGGTTGTCTACTTCTGCAGGAAGGATATTAATACGACGGCGAACCAAGGCATTACGAGCTTCACTGGCTGCAATCTCTTTTCTTACTTGCTCACGAAATGCGTTGTAGCTCAGGCCTTCTTCAGCAACCGATGCAGTAAGTTGTTGTACTGTTTGTTTGTTATCTTTTGCAATGTCTTCAATCGCCTGATCAAGTCGAGCATCATCAATACGAACACCGATACGTTCCGCTTCTTGAGTTTGAATTGTATCGATGATCAGCTTTTCTAGAACTTGCTCATTCAGTACATCTTGTGACGGTAATGTTTGACCACTTTTTTTAGCATTTGCACGCAGTGTTTTCATTGAAGCGTCGATGTCACTTTGTAAGATAACGCCTTCGTTAACGATCACTTTTACGCTATCGAGCTCAACCGGTGCTGCGTAGCTCGTTGATACAGTGCAAACTGCTGCGATAGCAATTAATGTGTGTTTCCACAATGTCATGTGTAGTCCTTTAAATTTACTGATGTTTTATCAATAAAGAAAATTAGTTGTTTAAGAAGAATGGGCGACCATAGCTTAGAGAGTTGTCAGAGCTGCTCTCCCCAACCGCGCCGGAGTCAGAGCCGATATTAGTACCAAAGCCAACAATACCGAAGTTCACACTGAAGTTATTTTCATATTCAGGCGTAGTATTTGGATCGCTAATGTTATTCGTCAAACGGTTACTATAGGTAAAGCCGATATACCAACAATCTGATTTATAGTTCAGACGAGCTAACCACTCTAGATCTTCTTGTGTGGTTAAGTCATAGAAATATTGAGCACTGGTATTCCACTTTGGCGAAATTTGGTAGGCACCGAGTAGACCTGCTTGTGAGATACCATCCCTCGTAATTGATGATACGTCAAAATCTACAGTTTCATTTATGTACTCTTCTGTTACATAGCGGTAGTTGGTTTGTATGTAACCGCCTGCGAAGCGATATTCTAATGTGCTGTTTGCAAGTTGCATCGCAGTGGTATCGATGTCGTATTGCACGCCACCATGGTAGAACAGATAGTCATCATAGTTGAAATCCATTTCAATAGCCCAAGACGAATAATTAGTTTTCTTATCAGAGTCGTCGTTGTCTAAAGTCTGTTTTGTATCTTTATCGATATAAAAAATCTGACCAAAAGAAATATTCAAACGCTCTTTATACTCATCATCGAAGAAACGAGACGATGCACCATAACTAATTTGATTCGCAGATGCGATACGGTCTACACCACTGTATTTACGGCTTCTAAATAGGCCGTAGTAATCGGTTTGTAACAGCGTAGTATCATAAAGACCAATATCGCTTTGATCTTCTTCTGGCACGTAAAGATACTGGACTTGCGGTTCGAGTGTTTGAGTATAGTTGCCAACAATAGTGGTGTCGCGTTCTAGGACGATACCTGCGTGGCTTCTAAACTCTGGAATAACTCGGCTTACCGATTCTTCTAAGCCTTCATAATCAGAACCCGCACCTGTATCAACGCCATCAAGGTCTTGTTGATAGTAAGTACCAAGTAGTCGAGCTTCTGTTGTCCATGTGCCCCAGGTATTGCCTACAGGGACCGTGATCCCTGGCTCAACGTGAACACGAGTCGCAGAAGGCTTACCTGAAGCATCTGTATCAAACAGAGATACATGGCTGATCATGTCGAAGTCTAAGTACTCCATCACCTCAGGAGCATAGTAATTGTACTCTAGCTGTGGCATTAGGCGGTAAGGTAGGTTATTGCTTGTAGTCAGAACTTGGAAATCTCGAACAAGTACCGATGCATCCCAGTTTTGGGAACGGTATGTCGCTCGGCCTTCCTGAAGTAGCTGGCCATCTTCACGGTTACCAATACCAGAACTTAGATCGGTAAAGTAATCAATATCACTGACTTTTGAATAGTCGACTTCAAACAACCACGATTGCTGGAATATCCCTGAATGCTGGAGTTGAGCACCCCAACGGTCGCCTTTTTCTGAGTATTTTTTGTCATCCGGCAAATATTCAGACTCGATACTACCTGAGCCAAAATCGCTTAAGTAACGGAATTTACTGTTAAGTTGTGTACCACGCTCCTGCATGTACTTAAAAGTGGTTTCCAAGTCGTAGTTTGGTGCCAAGTTCCAATAAACGGGGATTTCAGCTTCAAAACCATCGCTTGAACCGTATGAAACCGTTGGATACAAGAAACCAGTTTTACGTGTGTCGCCGACAGGTACCGTTAAGTAGGGTAAGTAAAATACTGGGACACTTTGAATTTCAAAACGTGGATTATAAAAGGTGGCTTGTTCTTCGTCTTGATCGACGCTGATGCTCGATGCTCTTAGGCGCCAAGCGTTATCACCAATTGGGCAAGAGGTGATCGAACCATCTTCAATTTCATAAACCGCTTTGCCTGTTTTTGCGATATAAACAGCATCTCCGCGACCGGGCTCGCAAAGGAATTCGTAATCGGTGTTCTCAAGCGTCATTTCATCGGTAGTGAGATTATTGGTCGCCTTGTCTGAGATAGACTTAATTTGACCGTCACTAAAGTTTACGTTGCCTTCAGCTACAACGATGTTTTCTTGTTGGTGAAGCGTTACATTATCAGCAAGGATGGTTTTATTTCCTTGCGTAACTCTTACATCACCTGAATATATTGCCTTGTCACCATTGATAGCCTCTAAGCGATCTGATTCCACATGAGCGGGCAGTTGTGTCTCGTTTTCGGCAGCGGGTTCGATCAAGCATTGATCTATAGAGGGCATTTCCTGCACACTACTATCGGTGATTGTTTCAGCTTGAGTTGTCGACACGTACAATGCCGTACTTATAGACGCGGCTAACAAGGTGCGGGAAAAAGATTGCATGAAGTTGAACTATCCTGTGTCACTAGATGAAGGGTTGATCTAGTATCAATCCAATTAATAAAGCATTTTCCTTATGATAAAGGAAATATTAGCATTCAGCATCATCAGACAGCGTTACTCAGATAAAATTCATAGATAGAGAACACATAATGCAAATATTTGGCAAAATTTTGGGCGCTTTTTTTGGCTTTTTATTTGGAGGTCCGCTTGGTTTAGTTTTTGGCTTATTTCTGGGGCATCAATTTGATAAGGCTCGACGTTTAAACCAATCGGGGTTCAATAGTTCTGGTTTTGGTCGTGGACCAAGCCAAGCAGAAAGGCAAAACGAGTTCTTTAAAGCGGCTTTTGCGGTTATGGGACATGTTGCTAAAGCTAAGGGACAGGTAACTCCGGAAGAGATTCAGCTCGCTTCTACAATGATGGAGCGTATGAACCTGCATGGCGAGCAACGGAAAGCAGCCCAAGATGCCTTCCGTGACGGCAAAGAGAGTGACTTTCCATTAAGTGATGTACTTGAGCGTGTGAAGATCTCATCGGGTGGCCGTTTTGATCTCCTGCAGTTCTTTTTAGAGCTACAAGTATCCGCAGCATTTGCTGATGGCAGCTTGCACCCGAGTGAACGCCAAGTTCTGCATAAGATAGCGCAAGGCCTTGGATTTTCTGCAGAGCAGCTAGAACGCCGCTTGCAGATGCAAGAAGCAGCGTTCCGGTTCCAACAGCAAGGTGGAAGCTTTGGTGGCCGTCAAGGGCATGGGCAGTCATCAGGTTGGCAACAAGCTTCACAACAGAACCAACTTGGCGACGCATATAAGGTTCTTGGTGTGAGTGAAAGTGCCGAAGGCAAAGAGGTGAAGAAAGCCTACCGTAAACTGATGAATGAACATCATCCAGATAAACTGATGGCGAAGGGGTTGCCACCAGAAATGATGAATGTCGCGAAAGAGAAATCGCAAGAAATTCAAAATGCTTATGACCTAATAAAGAAGGTTAAAGGTTTTAAGTAATCGAACATAGACCGAGTCATACTATTAAATGATTCGGTTTTTATTAAAGGGAATTATATGACGGTAACGTATCAGGATGTTCTAGAGTTTTGGTTCGATGAATTGACGCCAAAAGACTGGTTTACTGGCGGCGAAGAAATTGATGTTTTGATAGAGTCTCGATTTGCTGAGGTGCACAAGGCAGCGGCTCAAGGTGAGCTATTTGAATGGCGACAAAACGCACAAGGACGATTGGCTGAAATTATCGTGCTGGATCAGTTTTCTCGAAATATTGGTAGAAGTAGTCCTACAGCTTTTTCGGCTGACCCAATGGCGTTGGCTCTAGCCCAAGAGGCGGTATCGGGTGGTTTTGATCACCAGCTTAACGAGCAACAAAAAAGCTTCCTGTATATGCCTTATATGCACAGTGAGTCTCTGTTAGTCCATGAACAAGCCGTGGAGCTCTTTTCTCAAACGGGATTAGAACATAATCTTGATTTTGAGTTTAAGCACAAGGTCATCATCGAGCGTTTTGGTCGCTACCCTCACCGTAATGAGGTGTTAGGGAGAGCTTCGACTTCCGAAGAGGTTGAGTTCTTACAGCAACCGGGTTCAAGCTTTTAACTGTTGAAATCCGGTTCAATAGATAAAAAGAGGCTAGAGGTTAATAAAAACCTCTAGCCTCTTTTTTTTTTAGCTTGATTCATTAGTTTTAATGTTAAAACTAGTTCGCTTTGTTAAGTGACCAATCATAGTCATAGTTGATTTTGTTAGTGTTCGTCACCGGCTTTGTTCGATACTGGTCTAGGTGCTGAATGAGCTGATTCTCTGTACCAAAATCCACAGCAAACCATTCGTAAATGGATGACAATTCAAGGTCATTGCTGTTGACTAGTACAGCTTTATCACTGTTTATAAACTCGGTCGCCGCTTGTTCTAGTAACATTTCTGTATTGTCAGTAGTAAAGGCCTGAGGCTGTAAATTAGGGCAACCTAAACTCGCGCAATTCACCGCGTAATGCGTACGCGGATCTTGCCAAATAGGTCTTAGGATTCGATGTTCAATATCATTGAGTGTCAGCGACTTTCCATTTACCTTCACTACATCATCTCCCCACGGTCCAAAACTAAACAGTCCGCCGAGCTTAGTGATAGATTTAATTGGGTATGCATTAAGAATCAAATCAACAGTCACTGCATTGTATAGGTTAACCCAATAGGCGTACTGTTCAGCTTTTGGATAGTCGAATGGGTCAATCTGTTCAAGTCGGCTTATGTACTGCTTGAGTTTGGTCTTATCTGCAGTGTTCACTGCTTGGTAGCGAACTAGGGTGTTTTGACCTTGTTGAACTAAGTAGTTGTCGAGGAACAGCTGCCAATCTTGATGAGATACCTGTTCTAGATTGGTTTCGTTGCTTTGATTCCAGTATGGCCAAAGATCGGATTTAGGCGCAGACAAAGCTAAGGTTGAGAAAAGTAGGCTGACAATAAAAAGTAGTTGTTTCATGGCATTCTCCTGATGACTGACTACTAAGACCTTATGCTTTACGATTTTCTTTCATGGTTCTTTAGTTAAATAAATATGTGAGCTAAATAAACCATTTAAGTTAAACAACAAAGTTTAGTCCAAGCAAAATTTACTCAAATAAAAAAGGTTGGCACTAGGCCAACCTTTTAGGTGTTTTTGAAATCGCTTGCTCTATTTAAAGATCGCTTTATTTCAGGAAGCTAGGAATTTTAGCTTCAAATTCTGAAATCTTATCTGCGTGTTGAAGCGTTAGGCCGATATTATCTAAACCATTCAGTAAGCAGTGACGACGGAACTCATCAATTTCAAACGAGTATTGTTTGCCATTTGCGCTCACTTTCATTGCTTCTAGATCAACTGTGACCTCTGCTCCTCCATTCGCTTCTACGAATTGGAAAATCTCATCCACTTCTTGCTCAGTCAATCGAACAGGAACCATTTGGTTGTTGATAGAGTTACCGTAGAAGATGTCTGCAAAGCTTGGTGCAATCATCACTTGGATGCCGTAATCAGCAAGTGCCCACGGTGCGTGTTCGCGAGATGAGCCACAACCAAAGTTTTCACGAGCAAGCAGGATTGAAGCACCTTGGTAGCGCGGAGCGTTCATCACAAACTCAGGGTTTGGCTGTTGGCCTGCGTCATCTAGGAAACGCCAATCGTGGAATAAGTGCTTACCAAAACCGATACGGTTCACTTTCTGTAGAAATTGCTTTGGAATGATCGCATCAGTATCGATGTTGGCCGTATCTAGAGGAACGACTAATCCGGTGTGTTGTTGAAAACCTGACATGTTAAATCCTCTAATTAAAGTTCACGAATATCGACAAAGTGACCAGCGATAGCCGCTGCGGCTGCCATTGCAGGGCTAACTAGGTGCGTACGACCATCACGGCCTTGGCGACCTTCAAAGTTACGGTTTGATGTAGAAGCACAGCGTTCTTGTGGACCTAGACGGTCGTTGTTCATTGCAAGACACATAGAGCAACCCGGTAGGCGCCATTCAAAGCCTGCTTCGATAAAGATCTTATCTAGGCCTTCCGCTTCAGCTTGTGCTTTTACTTGCTCAGAACCCGGAACGATCAATGCTTGAACATGTTTCGCTACTTGGCGGCCTTTCGCTACTGCTGCAGCTGCACGCATGTCTTCGATTCGCGAGTTAGTACAAGAACCTACGAAGACTTTATCAACGTTGTAATCCGATAGAGATTTACCCGCTTCAAGACCCATGTAAGCCAGCGCTTTTTCTGCAGATGCCTTTTCAACAGGGTCTGCGAAGCTTTCTGGTGCAGGGATTGGTGTGTCTACTGAGATCACCTGACCTGGGTTAGTGCCCCAAGTCACTTGTGGTTTGATGTCTGCTGCTTCTAGTGTAACAACCGCATCGAACTCTGCATCAGCATCGGTTTTTAACGTATCCCAGTATTGGATTGCTGCTTCTAAGTCTTCACCTTGTGGAGAGAACTTACGACCTTTAATGTATTCATATGTCGTTGCATCTGGAGCGATTAAGCCTGCTTTAGCGCCAAGCTCGATTGCCATGTTACATACCGTCATACGACCTTCCATTGTAAGGTCAGTAATTGCCTCACCACAGAATTCAACTACGTAGCCTGTACCGCCAGCGGCTGTTGTCTTGCCGATGATCGCGAGTACGATATCTTTTGCTGTAATGCCTTCAGCAACTTTGCCTTTTACTTCGATCTTCATGGTTTTAGCGCGAGCTTGTTTTAGCGTTTGAGTTGCTAGAACGTGCTCAACTTCTGAAGTACCGATACCGAATGCTAATGAACCAAATGCACCATGTGTTGCTGTGTGTGAGTCACCACATACGATGGTCATGCCCGGCAGAGTAATACCTAGCTCAGGGCCCATTACGTGCACAATACCTTGGTATTTGTGGTTTAGGTCGTAGAGCGTGACACCAAACTCTTCACAGTTTTTCGATAGCGTTTCCATTTGGATACGAGCCATCTCACCAGAAGCGTTGATGTCTTTAGTTTGTGTCGATACGTTGTGATCCATGGTTGCAAAAGTTTTGCCTACTTGGCGAACTTTACGACCTTTTTCACGCAGGCCATCAAAGGCTTGTGGTGACGTTACTTCGTGGACTAAGTGGCGATCGATATAAAGAATTGGCGTTTCGCCCTTCGCTGCAACCGCAACGTGAGCGTCATAAACTTTTTCGTATAAGGTTTTTGCTTGCTGGTTTGTCGACATAGCTTTTCTTCCTTGGGAGCATCAGTCCCAGTGTTTGTTTCTAGCCAAGCCATGCGGTTTAAGCTGACTTGGCTTGATATTATTCTTATGTACTTGCTTCTAATCTAAGTATCTAGCTTATGAAGCTAAGATGTACTCAGCGATCTTGTCACCCATTTCTGAGGTAGTCAGCGCTTGGTTTTTTCCTGCAAGGTCAGCGGTTAGCTCGCCTGCAGAAAGTGCTTTAGATACCGCTGTTTCGATGTCTTGCGCTGCCGCTTCTTCGCCTAGGCTGTAGCGAAGCATTAGCGCTGCAGAAAGAATTTGCGCTACTGGGTTCGCGATGTTCTTACCTGCGATATCTGGAGCACTGCCGCCTGCAGGTTCGTATAGGCCGAAGTTACTTTCGTTCAAGCTTGCAGAAGGAAGCATGCCCATAGAGCCTGTGATCATTGCACACTCATCAGAGATGATGTCACCGAAGATGTTCGAACAAAGCATCACGTCAAACTGAGATGGATCTTTGATTAGCTGCATGGTCGCGTTATCGATGTACATGTGGCTTAGTTTCACGTCTGGGTAGTCTTTCGCTACTTCTTCAACCACTTCACGCCACAGGATCGAGCTTTGTAGAACGTTCGCTTTATCGATTGAGTAAACGTTTTTGTTACGTAGACGAGCAGATTCAAAAGCAATCTTCGCAATACGTTCGATTTCGTAACGGTGGTAAACCTCAGTGTCAAAGGCTTTCTCTGTTGCGCCTTCGCCTTCACGACCTTTAGGTTGGCCGAAGTAGATACCGCCCGTTAGTTCACGAACAACAACGATGTCGAAACCGTTTCCTGAAATGTCAGCACGTAAAGGAGAGAAAGACTCTAAACCCTTGTGGATTTGTGCAGGACGTAGATTACAGAACAGTTGGAAGTGTTTACGTAGCGGAAGTAGGGCACCACGCTCTGGTTGATCGTTTGGTGGAAGGTGTTCCCATTTAGGACCGCCAACTGAGCCAAAAAGTACCGCGTCAGATTCTTCACAGCCCGTGACTGTTGCTTCTGGAAGTGGACAGCCGTGATTATCAATTGCAATACCACCAACATCATACTCTTCGCGAGAAAAGCTAATCGCGTGCTTCTTTTCGATCGCGTCTAACACTTTATGTGCTTGTTGCATTACTTCTGGGCCAATGCCATCACCAGGTAGTACGGCAATTTTGTATGATTTATCTGTCATGTTAATCCTTTAATTCTTGTTACTGAGCGGTTTGGCTCGTTTTAAATTTTGTCCCTAAAGCCAACAACATCGGCTCTAGCGCTCTGTTATTGGGGTCTTAAACTGTCGCGAATTTTTGTTGCTTCATTTCAGCAATGGTGTCTGCGCGTTGAATGCTATTAATAACGTGTAGTAACGCTTGGCCAGAAGCTTCAACGATATCGGTTGAAACGCCCGTACCGTGGTACTTACGGCCTTTATAGTTAGCAATGATATCAGCTTGGCCTAAGCCATCTTCGCCTTCACCTTTCGCAGTAAGGTCGAATTTATCCAACGCGATTTCGTAGCCCGTTAGGCGGTAGATACATTGGTATAAAGCGTCAACAGGACCATTGCCGACAGCCGCTTCGCATTTTTCTTCATCACCACATTGCAGTTTGATGCTGGTGGTAGACATAACACTACCAGATTGTACGCTTAGGTAGTTAAGTTTATAGAAGTCATCTTCGTCACGTAGGTTCGCGAAGTGCATTAGTGCTTCTAGGTCGTAATCGAACACTTGTCCTTTGCGGTCAGCAAGCTTCAAGAAGTCTTCGTACAATGAATCTAGGTTGTACTCATTGTCTTTATAACCCATAGCGTCCATGTGGCTCTTAACAGCCGCTCGGCCACTACGGCTTGTTAGGTTCAATGCTTTGTTTTTCAAGCCAATAGACTCAGGCGTCATGATCTCGTAAGTGTTCTTATTCTTAAGCATGCCGTCTTGGTGGATACCTGAAGAGTGGCTAAATGCATTTGCACCAACGATGGCTTTATTGTCTTGAATTGGCATGTGGCAAAGTTGGCTCACTAGCTTACTGGTACGGTGAATCTCTTTATGATCCAAACCAGTATGAACACCTAACAACTCTTGGCGAGTTTTGATGATCATTGCGATTTCTTCTAGAGAACAGTTACCCGCACGTTCTCCAATACCATTGATTGTGCCTTCAATTTGGCGAGCGCCCGCTTGCACAGCAGCAATTGAGTTCGCAACCGACATACCTAAGTCATCGTGACAGTGAACAGAGATGATCGCTTGATCGATGTTGGGTACGCGATCGAATAGCGTTTTGATAATGCCACCAAACTCATTCGGTACTGTGTAGCCAACGGTGTCTGGAATGTTGATGGTTTTCGCGCCCGCGTTAATCGCGGCTTCAACCATGCGACATAGGTTATCAATAGGGGTACGACCGGCATCCTCACAAGAGAACTCCACATCGTCAGTGTAGTTACGCGCATGTTTGACGGCTTTCACTGCCATCTCGACAACATCGTCGTAGCTGCGGCGTAATTTGTCTTGTACGTGAACCGTTGATGTTGAAATGAAGGTATGAATACGGAACTGGTCAGCAACTTTAAGCGCTTCTGCAGCGGCGTCGATATCTTTCGCTACGGCACGAGAAAGTGCACAAATACGGCTGCCTTTGATGTGTTTTGCAATCGTTTGAACCGATTCAAAATCACCTGGAGAAGAGATAGGGAAGCCAGCTTCGATAACATCGACACCCAGTCTCTCAAGGGCATAAGCGATCTGTAACTTCTCTTTTACCGTAAGGCTTGCAGCCAATGCTTGCTCGCCGTCACGTAAGGTCGTATCAAAAATTATTACTTGATCGTTCATGGGTGCTTCCTTATATCGATAGTGAATCGATTGCTATCCAAATTATTATTAAGAATGATGTTCTTTTAAAAGTGCCAGTTACAAAAAAACCCGCTCAGTGCGGGTTTTAATATTTGTGTAGTTCTTGACCCACAACTTACCCGCGCGATTGGTTCACGATAAGGAGAAGTTTCAGCAGTAGAGAAGAAGAAAAAATCATTACACAAATATCCGTAAATAAACTGTTAACACCATATTTACCGTAATTTATTCTGAGCGTCAAACAAGAAAATCCAATATCAGCGTACATTGGCAGTGTTTTGGTTTGGTTTGTGCTGTTTTTTATCTTGTTCTCAGGTTAATGGGCTGATTGGTGGTTTTGTATTGGCGGGTTAGTTTATCGTTTGGCTGATGTGTAGGTTAAAACTTTGTAGTAAATCTTTTTAATGGAACGATTCACCAAAAAAATCACAAGCGTGACTAGATTAATTAATCACTTGATTAAATAGTGAGTAATTATTCTTCTACTGTTATGCCTGTTTATCTCTATAATTAATCGAATGATTAATTATAGAGATAGGTTTACGCCATGACGGCACGAAAAGCGGGGCGACCTCAACAGAACCTAGATGTTCGACAATTATTGATTGAGCACGCTCGCGATCTGTTTGTTGTTCAGCCATACGACAAGGTCTCGACACGCCTGATTGCCGATCGTGCGGGAGTGAACATTGCGATGATTCGTTATTACTTTGGCAGTAAGGCCGGGCTGTTTGAGGCGATGCTGCGTGAAACCCTACGACCGATGCAATTGCAGATGCAGAGATTGGTGGAAGAAAGCAGTCATGAGAACTTTCTTGATTTAATGCGGACTTACTACAAAGAGATGGTCAAGGTCCCCAAGTTTCCTCGTTTGATTGCCCAAGTGATGAATATGCCGCCCTCTGAAGTGCAAAGGGAGTTACTCGAAAAGGTTTTTCTCGATGTGGCTAAGCCAGCCCAAGATGTCATTTTTGAAAAATTGGTGGCGCAAGGTGTCTTAAGAAAAGAGATGGATCCCAAACTCTGTCGCGTGTCGTATATAAGCTTGATGGTGTTTCCATTCATTGCGCCGCCTCCTCTACTAGCAATCCATGGTATTGAGATTAATGAAGAATTTCTTAACCGTTTAATCGAGCACAACATTCAATTGATGACAGAAGGCTTTATAAACACGCCTAGCTCTTCTTCCGTGCAGGATCAAAGATAATGAAAATAAATAAAAAACTACTCTTCTTTCCAGCGCTTGCGGTTGGTGTCATTGGCCTTGTGGTTGCAATTAACTTTAAGCCGGATCTTCCAACCAAGCCTGCGGGTGATAGAGCTCGCTTAGTTGATACAGTAAGCCTAGAGCAACAACTGTTAGCACCGTTAGCGGTTGGCTTTGGCAAAGTGGTGCCGAAAGTCGAATGGAAAGCGATTGCCGAGGTGACAGGACAGATCGTTTATCGTCATCCAGATCTTGAGAAAGGTCAGGTGATCCCTGCGGGAACGGTTGTGCTCAAGGTTGATCCATTGGATTACGAATTGAAGCTGATACAAGCAGAGGCCGATCTTAAATCAAGCCAAACTTCATTAGCGAAATTGAACCAAGAAGAAGACAACCTGAATCAAACTCTTAAGATCGAAAAGAATCGTTTGTTGATCAGTAATAAAGAGCTACAACGTAAACAAGATCTGCGTAAGAAAGGGCTCACCTCTCAATCTGATGTCGATCTACAACAACAAAGTGCACTGTCTCAACAGAAGCTAGTGTTGGATATCGCGAATCAAATCGCATTAATGCCAGATGAAAAACGTGTTGCGGAAGCGGTGATTAAGGTGAATGTCTCTAAAGTAAAAGAGGCGCAACGCTCTTTGGATAAAACGACCATCACCCTACCTAGAGCGATGAGAATTGCGCAGGTTGATATCGAACAAAACCAAGTGGTTAATCTTCAGCAAGAGATGTTTGTTGCTCACGGGATTAAAGTTATGGAAGTTGAGGCGCAACTCTCTATACATGATATGCAAACTTTAGCCTCAAGCTTTACTCAATTCCCTCGTGATGCCGCAGGCATACCAAACCCTTATGAAGCGCCGATCAAAGCAAGTATTCAGCTAAACAGTGGCAGCCTTAACCTCAATTGGCCTGCAAAGGTGGCGAGAATCAGTGAAACCGTTGATGAGAACCAAGCCACAGCGGGGATCATTCTTGAAATTGGTCAAGACTATTCCGCTCTGCAGCCAAGCAGTGCCACGCCTTTGGTCAACGGCATGTTCGTCAAAGCGGAGATCGAAGGCTTGGCCAACCTTAGTTGGGTTGTCCCAGAGCGCGCTCTGCACGGTGATAAGGTTTATCTGATGGATGACAGCCAGCGCTTACAAGTGGTGAATGTTGAAGTGCTTTATCGTCGAGACAACCAAGTGGTGGTGGATGGTGAACTGCACGCGGGTGATAAGCTAATTCTAAATGACGTTTTACCTGCGATTGAAGGCATGCTACTCAAAGAGTCAAACTCTACTGAATTAGCAGCGGATGTGCAGGAGAATGCGTCATGATTCGGTTCTTCTCCCGACACCCGACGGCTGCAAACTTATTGATGCTTGGTTTGTTGATCATGGGTTTGACCTCATTATCAACCATCAAGCGCGAAACCTTTCCTGCCTATGATCCACCTTACATTATGGCGGCGATTGTTTATCCCGGTGCATCACCACAAGAGGTGGAAGAGAGCTTGTGTGTACGAATGGAAGATGCCGTCGATGGTCTGGCCAACATTGAAGAAACTCAATGTGAGGCGATCGAAGGCAGTGCTCGTCTTATTCTGAAACTCAATGAGAAAGCGGATATTGGCCGAATGCTGGTGGACGTGCAAACTCAGATCAACTCGATCAATGATTTCCCGAGCGAGATTGAATCTCCGGTTGTTCAAGAGTTGGATTGGAATGAACCGGTAGTTGATATCGCGATTACAGCCGAAACCTCATGGCCTGAACTCAAGGCTTACGCCGAAGATCTCAAACGGACCATGAAGCTCGATTATGATGTCTCTTTAGTCGAAGTTAGTGGTTTTTCCGATCACCAATATCGGGTCGAACTGGATACCCAAGCCATTCGCCAGTTAGGTTTGAGTGTCGGTGATATCGCAGACCAAATTGGTCGTCAGAATGTAAAACTACCAAGTGGTAACGTTGAAACGCCAGACAAAAACTTCCTGATTCGTTTTGATGAAAGACGAATTACGCCGGTTGAATTAGAGAGTATCGTGGTTGGATCTGCGCCAAATGGGTCGGTGATCCGTTTGAGGGATATTGCCAAGATCACCGATCGCTTTGAACTGGATGAACAGAAGGTTCTGTTTGATGGTAAGCCATCTGCTCTATTGAAGATCAGTAAAAACAAAGAAGATGATGCGTTACGAATCAAAGAGAACGTGACGAGATTCGTTGAAGATCAAAGCGCGATTGCGCCCGATGGTGTGACACTGCAAATGACCAACGATCTCTCGTCGGTACTTTGGGATCGTCTAACCATGATGGCGCGCAATGGCTGGCAAGGTATTGTTCTGGTATTTGCCACCATGTGGTTGTTCTTCAGTTTGCGTTATTCATTCTGGGTAGCTGCTGGTCTGCCGGTAGCCTTCCTTGGTGGCTTGTTCTTAATGGCTAACTTGGGCTTGTCGATCAACATTATGTCACTGGTCGGTTTATTAATGGCGATTGGTATCATGATGGATGACGCCATAGTGATAGCCGAATCGATAGCCTCCCATTTAGATAGGGGACAAAGCGTCGATGATGCGGTGTACAACGGCGTAAAGAAAGTGCTTCCCGGAGTTCTGTCTTCTTTCTTAACCACTGTCTGTATTTTCGGTAGCTTACTATTCCTTGATGGGGAAATGGGCGCGGTGCTGAAAGCGGTGCCTCAGGTACTTATTTTAGTGTTGTCTCTGAGCTTAATCGAAGCGTTTCTTATTCTACCTAATCACTTGTCTCATTCATTACACAAAGAAAAGAATGACAAGCCAGCGCTGCGTTTTAAGGTGGTGTTGCTTGATAAGTTTGAGAACTTCCGTAATACCACTTTGATGAACATGGTTGAGAAAGTCGTGACATTCCGCTACGCCTTTATGGGGGGAGTACTGACCCTGCTGTTGCTTTCGGTAGCCTTGATCGCTGGTGGCGTTGTTAAGTTCCAACCTTTCCCAGAGCTGGATGGTGATATTGCCGAGGCGCGCATCATTCTTCCGCCGGGCGCATCATTGTCTCAAACCGAGAGAGTAGTCGACAAAATTGTTGCTTCTGCTAAACGTTTGAATGAGCAGTGGAGTGAAGATGTTGAGGGCGGTAATAAATTGGTTGAGCATATCACTAGCCAGTTTAATGCCAATGCAGACGCCAATGAATCAGGCCCGCATTTAGCCACGGTGCGCTTAGACTTACTCGGCGCTGAGAGTCGCAATACCGTTATCGATGATTTCATTGATGCATGGCGAGAAGACATTGGTGATCTTGCTGATCCTATTTCATTAGTCTTCAAGCAGCCAACCATGGGGCCGGGCGGTCGTGCTATCGAGATCCGCGCCAAACATGATGATCTTGCAGCGTTGAAATCGGCTTCTTTGGATATTCAGGAATACCTCAATCAGTTTGATGGAGTGCATGGTGTTTTAGATGACATGCGCATGGGTAAAGAAGAGATCTTAGTTAAGCTACGCCCAGGAGCGGAAACCTACAACGTGAATGGGCAGATGATTGCTTCTCAGTTGCGTGCTGCATTCTTCGGTCAGACAGCAGATGAAATCCAAATTGGGGTTGAGAACATATCGATTGAGGTGCACCTTAATAAAGAGCAAGCGGGAGACGTACAACAGCTTGCTAACTTCCCGATCATTACCGCAGATGGCAGTCAGATCCCGCTAGCAACGTTGGCGACGCTAGATTTTCAACGTAACTACGTGCGTATCCAGCGTATTGATGGGCTGAGAACGATCAGTATTTTTGGTGATGTTGACAATAAAAAGGCGAGCTCATCAGCTATTTTGGCTCAGTTCCAAAAAGATGAAGCAGCCAAGCTGATTCAGAAATATCCGGGCTTACGCTTTGATTTCGAAGGGGAAGCTAAAGATGCGGCTAAGACCGGATCCTCGATGGGTAAAGGGTTCTTGCTGGGGTTATTCGGCGTGTTTGCAATTCTTAGCTATCAATTCAGAAGCTACTTAGAACCTGTGGTTGTGATGTTGGCGATTCCACTCGCTTTTATTGGTGTAGTCGTTGGGCACTGGATACTTGGGCATTCTTTAAGTATGCCAAGCATGATGGGCTTTGTGTCGCTTGCCGGTATTGTGGTCAACGATTCCATCTTGTTGGTGCAGTACATTCGTCACCATGTTGATGAGGGAGACAGCGTACATGACTCGGTGGTGAAAGCGAGTCGTGAGCGTTTCCGAGCTGTATTCCTGACTTCAATGACGACAGCTGCTGGTTTGTTGCCACTATTGACGGAAACCAGCTTACAGGCTCAGGTTATCCAGCCTCTGGTTATTTCGATCGTGTTTGGCATATTTGCTTCAACCTTACTGGTGTTGTTTATGATCCCTGCGGCCTACGCGATATTGGCGGACTTTGGTTTGGTGAAAAAGCATGAGCCATTAGCGCTATAACCTTTAGCGCTATTATCATTTACGAGCACTATTATCATTAGCGAACACGATAACCACTAGCATGATAGAAGTAGCGTTTGCTTGCTTATATAAAGAAGTCAAAACATAGAAGAATAAAGCGGCCTTGGGTCGCTTTATTTTTATCGGCAGCTTCTTGGCTCCCATCAGCTTACTTAGTGAAAGCGGTTAATTCGCTTCAAAATTCATTTTAGTTCATTCAAAACGTCACCTAACTGTCATTTCAGGGGCATACCTTGAGCCTTAACTGAATAAGGATTGTTAAGGAGATTGTATGCGTACTATCGAACCTATTGTCCGCTGGGATGTGGCATTTTCTGTTTTCTGTTTAAAGAGCCGTTATAGCGGACAACAGGCGACACTCAGTAAGGCGGTGTCTCATACTGGAGATGGACATCTTTACGTTTTGATTGCTTTGGTTGCACTACTGGCTGACAGTTACACCGGACGAGACTTTCTTTTGGTGGGCTTAACTGCCTTTGCAATCGAGTTACCTATTTACTGGTTTGCCAAAAATACCCTCAAGCGTCGCAGACCCGCTGAATTCTCTTCATTGCTTTATTCCCATATTGTGCCATCTGATAAATACAGCCTGCCTTCTGGGCATTCCGCAGCGGCTTTTGTTATGGCGACTCTAATCGGACATTTCTATCCGAGCTTATATCTCTTTAGCCTGATTTGGGCGGCAGCGATTGCTGGCTCTCGAATCCTACTTGGTGTGCACTTTTTAACGGACGTACTGATTGGCGCAGCCTTGGGCATCGCTTGTACTAGCCTTGCTATCAGCTTCATCCTGTAATCATTTTGTTGGCAACAATCACTGCCGAGCTTAAGTGGCAAACATAAAGGAACATGCATGAAAATTTTATATGGCGTACAAGGCACAGGGAATGGGCACATTGCTCGAGCGAGAGCAATGGCCGTGGCTTTTCGTCAGCAAAATATCGATGTCGATTTTCTGTTCTCTGGGCGAGACGAGAGCAAGTACTTCTCGATGGAAGCGTTTGGTAATTATCAGACCCGCAGCGGCTTAACTTTTTACAGCGAGCAGGGGCAGGTTAAATACGGCAAGACATTCATCAAGAACAACATCTGGCGATTTCTCAGTGAGATTAATCAGATCGATTTGACGCCTTATGACTTAGTGTTGAATGACTTTGAACCTGTGACTGCATGGGCAGCTAAGAGGCAAGGTGTGCCATGCATTGGCATAAGCCACCAGAATGCGTTCCGCTATGATGTACCGAAAGAAGGGGGCAACTGGATTGAACATTCGGTGATTCAACATTTCGCCCCAACTGAGCACTCGATTGGTTTGCATTGGTATCACTTTGAACAACCGATACTGCCGCCTATCGTTCACACGCTGGCTGGTGATCAACAAACCAAAACAGCACAAGACTTTACGTTGGTCTATTTGCCGTTTGAGGATCTTGAGTCGATCTCAGAGCTGTTGATGAAGTTTATTTCGCACAACTTTGTCTGTTATCACCCGAATGTCATTGAGCACAGTCGAGTCGAAAATATTGAGTTCAAACCACTGAGTCATGCCGGTTTCCAATTCGACCTCAATCAATGCTCTGGTGTAGTGGCTAATGGCGGTTTTGAATTGCCATCGGAAGCCCTAACCTTGGGTAAGAAATTGCTTCTCAAACCACTTGAGGGGCAGTTCGAACAACAGAGCAATGTGGCGACGCTAGAGGCTCTTGGATTAGCTCAAACTATGACCTTTTTAGACGCGGCTACCTTGCGTGGTTGGCTCGGTGAAAAGCAGGCTGAAGTGGTCACTTATCCCGACGTGGCAAGTGCACTTGTTGAATGGGTGTTAGCGGGCAATTGGTCCAACCAAGATGACTTAAGAAAGCAACTTTGGGACAAGGTAGATTTTCCTAGTTATGCATCGCTCACTTAACTCATAAGTGTTATTTCTGAATCAACCAGTCAAACAATTCATGGGTTCAATAAATTGTAACAAATGTAACCAAACGATAGAACAGCTAAATAAGTCGAAATGAAACTCATAAGTGATGCATTTTATGTTTTTTTATAACTCTATAAATAATTGATTTTTAGATGTTATTTAATCATTAAGGTAAAATAAAATTATTCTTTATCAATCTTGTTGGTAGCTCGAGATTTATTGGTTAATAGTAATGGTAATCCGAAAAACATCGGTCTGATAAATATAAGAATTAGTGGTTATCTATTCCTATACCATTACCAATTTAACGCTGTCGAACCGACAAGAGGCAACTTGAATGTTAGAGAAAAAAGACGCAATGAGTGCTATTGCAAGCTACAGAATGGAAAGCACACTTCGTGGAGTCGACTTAAATCTTTTGACTGTATTTGATGCAGTTATGCAAGAGCAAAACATTACACGTGCAGCTCATAATCTGGGTATGTCTCAGCCTGCTGTAAGTAACGCTGTTGCTCGTCTAAAAGTGATGTTTAACGACGAACTATTCATGCGTCAAGGTCGTGGTATTCAGCCGACTCAACGTGCTCGTCAGTTGTTTGGTCCAATCCGCCAAGCACTGCAGTTAGTACGCAATGAACTGCCAAGTTCTGTGTTCTCTCCAGAGTCGTCTTCTCGTCTGTTCAAACTTGCGATTTGTAGCCCTTGTGACATGCGTTTTGCACCTAAGATCATGTCGACAATCAACGACCAAGCACCGAGCGTTAAACTGCACATGGATGCAGAATTCGATCGTCAACTTTCTGAGCGTATGCGCTACCAAGAAATCGACTTCGTTATTGATTACGCTCGTTTTGATGAGCAGGGCTTTTCAAGCACTGAGATCTTCCAAGACGAATTAGTTGTTGTTGCTTCTGCTTCTCACCCACGTATCAACGGTGAAGTTTCAGCGGCAGAGCTGCTTAACGAAAAGCACGCAAAACTGTCTCGCATCCATGGTCAACGCAGCTTCTCAGAGCAAGCTTACCGTGACCTAGATTGCACACCTTTCTACGAAGGTACGAGCTTAAGCAACGTACTTTACGTTGTTGGTCAATCTGAGCTTGTGACAATTGCACCTCGTTGGATGGTTGAGCATGCCGCGAACAAAGATCAGCTTCAGATCCTAGATTTCCCATTCGATAATGCGGCAATTTCTGGCTTCCTAAGCTGGCACGAATCAAGTGAAAAGGATAAAGGACACATTTGGTTACGCGATCAGTTAATGATGATCTGTGGCGAAGTCGTGGCGCTTAACTAAGCACTAATCCCTATGATTTGTAAGCCCTAAGCTGGGAGTCTGGCTTGGGGCTTTTTTGTACCTGCTATTTTTGTTGATAGAAAACTTAGCGTGAGACGTACTATTACTTATAACTTTGAGCTTCATCAGTTGCCTTTTCCATGATCAGAGGTACACTTGTGCGCTCAAAAAAGCTTACAGGTGTAAGCCAAAGGTAAAGAGATGGCCAATTTAGATTTTCATATCGTAAAAAGACTTCGTGACCAAATTGCCCAAGGCGGCAACCGTACAGCTTTGAAGCATAAAGTCGAT
The DNA here is from genome assembly GCF_900382755.1 of Vibrio sp. Evd11. NCBI lineage: Bacteria > Pseudomonadati > Pseudomonadota > Gammaproteobacteria > Vibrionales > Vibrionaceae > Vibrio > Vibrio sp. Evd11. The sequence continues at coordinate 24,883 of NZ_OSDX01000010.1, read as the reverse complement.
AATGTATGGCAAGGTATTAGCTGGGAACAGTTTGGACAACAAATCGATACGCTTTCATTAGCACTGTTGGCTCACGGACTGAGAGTTCAGGATAAGATCGGTATCTTTTCGAACAATATGCCTCAGTGGACTGTGGCAGATTTTGCATCTTTACAAGCGCGTCTTGTAACGGTACCAATCTACCCAACCAACACAGCGGCGCAGTCTTCTTACATTATCCAAAATGCAGATGTGAAGATCTTATTCGTTGGCGAGCAAGCTCAATTTGATGCGGCGGTTAGCCTTTTTGAAGAGTGTGAACAGCTAGAAGTTGTTGTGGCGATGTCTGATGATATCGATCTGCAAGGACATCGCTTTGCCGTCTCTTGGAAAGAGTTCATGGCTCGTGGTGTTGAAGAGCAGCAAGCTGAACTTGATGTTCGTCTTGCGGATGCCTGTATGGATGACTTACTGACGCTTATCTATACCTCTGGTACAACAGGCCAGCCAAAAGGCGTAATGCTTGATTACACGAACGTTGGCTATCAACTAAAAGGCCATGATGAGCGCCTTAGCTTAAGCAAAGACGACGTCTCATTGTGTTTCTTACCTTTATCACATGTATTTGAGCGTGCTTGGACTTTCTATGTCCTTTATAAAGGCGCAACCAACTGTTACCTGCAAGACACAATGCAAGTGCGTGATGCGCTGAGTGATGTTAAGCCAACGGTTATGTCTGCAGTTCCTCGTTTCTACGAGAAGATATTCTCAGCGATTCACGAGAAAGTATCTAAAGCACCGTTTATCCGTAAAGTCCTCTTTACTTGGGCGGTGAATATGGGAGCGAAGCTTTCTGTTTGTCACCAAGAAGGTCGCACACCATCATTCATGCTGAAGAAGAGCCATGCGCTTGCCGATAAGCTTGTGTTATCTAAACTGCGAGCTCTGTTAGGCGGTAACATCAACTTCATGCCATGTGGTGGTGCGAAGCTTGATGAAACCATTGGTCGCTTCTTCCACGCGATTGGTATCAACGTAAAACTTGGCTACGGCATGACAGAAACCACGGCAACAGTATCGTGCTGGGATGACCGCTGTTTTAACCCTGATTCAATTGGTATGTCGATGCCGGGCGCTGAAGTGAAAATTGGTGCTAAGGATGAGATTCTTGTTCGTGGTCCAATGGTGATGCGTGGCTACTACAAGATGCCAGAAGAGACCGCTAAGACGTTTGACGAGCACGGTTTCCTAAAGACTGGTGATGCGGGACATTTTGATGAAAATGGTAACCTGTTCATTACTGATCGTATTAAAGAATTGATGAAGACCTCTGGCGGTAAGTACATTGCACCGCAAGTGGTTGAAGGCGCGATTGGTAAAGATCACTTTATCGAACAGATTGCCGTTATCGCTGATACGCGCAAATTCGTTTCTGCGCTGATCGTTCCTTGTTATGACTCTCTAGAAGAGTATGCCAAAGAGCTGAATATCAAGTATCACGACCGTGTTGAGCTTGTTAAGCACCACCAGATTGTCGAGATGCTAGAGAAGCGCGTGAATGACTTGCAGCAAGAGTTGGCTAAGTTTGAGCAAGTGAAGAAATTCAAGTTGCTGCCAAAAGCATTTTCTATGGATGATGGCGAACTGACACCTACTCAAAAATTGCGTCGTAAAGTTATCAACGATAAGTATCAAGACGAAATCGAAGAAATGTACAATGAAAAGTCTAAAGATAAGTAGTTTTCTGCTTAGATAAATTTTCAGTTGTTTAAAAATCCCCCTACGAATGTGATTGCATTTTTAGGGGGATTTTTTATGCCTGCTGACACAGCACAATGTGCGAAAGCGCACATCAATAAGGATGTAATTAATCGATAAATCGTGATTCATTTGAATATTAAGCTCTTTTTTTTAGATGTTAATTGGTTTTTAAATCTAACTATTGGGTTTGGTTTGGGTTTTATTTGATGCTTTCAGCTAATAGTTGGTTTTTTGACGTAATTATCGGATAACAGGTGTTAGACCAGATGATAATAAAGCGTTAAAGTTGTTTCGTATTACTGTTTGTTGTTATCACGACAGACAGCCATAGCCGAAAAAGTGGAAGTATTTCGAATTAGGCTACGAATAAGCCCTAGACTATGAAAAACCAGCCCAACATGTTCACCAAATATGGTTGGAAACTGGTGAGGAGAGCAAAATGACAACAAAATCTGAAACAGCCATGTTATCCGGCGCTGAGATGGTGGTGCAGTCTCTAATTGAAGAGGGTGTAGAACAAATCTTTGGTTACCCAGGTGGTTCTGTACTTGATATCTATGATGCGCTGCATGCTAAAACTGCTGAAATTAAACACGTATTAGTACGACACGAACAAGCCGCTACCCACATGGCAGATGGCTATACTCGTTCTACCGGTAAGCCGGGCGTAGTACTTGTGTGTTCTGGTCCGGGTGCGACCAATACCGTTACTGGTATTGCCACCGCCTACATGGACTCAATTCCAATGATAGTTATTTCTGGTAACGTACCAAATAGCTTAATTGGTAATGACGCCTTCCAAGAGTGTGACATCGTGGGTGTATCCCGTCCGATCGTTAAACACAGCTTCCTCGTTAAGAAAGCGGAAGATATCCCTGAAGTCGTTAAAAAAGCATTCTATATTTCAACGACAGGACGTCCTGGTCCTGTGGTTATTGATCTGCCAAAAGACATCTTAAACCCACAAATCAAGCTTCCTTATGAATACCCAGAAACGCTAAAAATGCGTTCGTATAACCCAACGGTTACGGGTCATAAAGGTCAGATCAAAAAGGCGCTAAAAGCCCTTCTTGAAGCGAAGAAGCCGGTACTTTATGTCGGTGGTGGTGCAGTTATTTCTGAGGCAGATAAGCCGCTGTTAAAATTAGCAGAGGCACTGAATTTACCCGTGGTAAGCACCCTAATGGGGCTTGGCGCTTTCCCTGGTACCCATAAGAACTCTTTGGGTATGTTGGGCATGCATGGTTTGTATGAAGCCAATATGGCGATGCACAATGCGGACTTGATCTTTGGTATTGGCGTACGTTTCGATGATCGAACCACCAATAACCTAGATAAGTACTGCCCTGATGCGAAGATCATGCACATTGATATCGACCCATCTTCTATCTCTAAAAACGTAAAAGTGGATCTACCGATTGTAGGTTCAGCGGAAAAAGTACTAGAGAGCATGGTTAACCTGCTTATTGAGCAAGGTGGAACTAACGATGCAGACGCGATGGAAAGCTGGTGGAGTGAAATTAAACAGTGGCAAGAGCGTGACTGCTTAGCGTATGACAAAACGTCTGGTCGTATTAAGCCACAACAAGTTATTGAAACACTTCATAAAGTAACCAATGGCGATGCCTATGTTGCTTCTGATGTAGGTCAACACCAAATGTTTGCTGCTTTGTACTACCCGTTTGACAAGCCACGCCGTTGGATTAACTCTGGTGGTCTAGGCACGATGGGCTTTGGCCTACCTGCTGGTATGGGCGTTAAGTTTGCGAAACCTGATGAAGAAGTTGTGATTGTTACTGGTGACGGCAGTATTCAAATGAATATCCAAGAGCTGTCGACTGCGCTGCAATACAATATTCCCGTTAAGATTATTAACCTTAACAACCGTTTCTTAGGCATGGTAAAACAGTGGCAAGACATTGTTTATCAAGGTCGTTACTCTAATTCATATATGGACTCTGTTCCTGATTTTGCTGCGATTGCTGAGGCTTATGGCCACGTTGGCATGCGTATTTCATCTCCGGATGAATTGGAATCAGGCTTGGAAAAAGCATTAGCAATGAAAGACCGTCTGGTATTTGTTGACATCAGTGTTGATGACACCGAGCACGTATACCCAATGCAGATCAAAGGCGAGGGTATGGATAACATGTGGCTAAGCAAAACGGAGAGAACATAATATGAGACACATCATTTCACTATTAATGGAAAACCAACCAGGCGCACTTTCTCGAGTGGTTGGCTTGTTTTCTCAGCGTGGCTACAACATCGAGTCTTTGAATGTATCTCCTACGGATGATCCAACGCTTTCTCGTCTTAATGTCACCACTAATTCAAGCGAAATGCAGCTTGAGCAGATTCAGAAGCAGTTACACAAACTGATCGATGTACTTAAGGTACAAGAAGTGTCTGAGCTTGAGCATATCGAGCGTGAACTTCTAATGGTAAAAGTACGCGCTAGCGGCTTTGCTCGTGCTGAAGTGAAACGCACAGCAGATATTTTCCGTGGTCAGATCGTTGATGTAACGGCTTCGCAATACACGGTGCAAATGGCCGGTACTAGCGAGAAGCTTGATGCTTTCATTCAGGCATTGTCTGAGGTAACGGAAGTGCTTGAAGTGGCTCGAAGTGGTGTCGTTGGCATTGCTCGCGGTGAGCGCGCACTAAAAGCGTAAGCGATCGTTATTGGAAAAATAGTTTTAAAGCCGCTTTTTTAAGCGGCTTTTATTTTGTTCATTATTTAGAGTGCTATAATCCCGCGCTTCACTTCCATTCACCTGAGTTAGCAATGAGAAATAAAAAAGCCATAATTACATTGCTGATTATCTCTATCACACTGTCTTCTGCTGTAGGTCTCTATTACCTGCAACGCTATCAAGAAGTGAAACAGCAGAGCTTCGACTACTCAGCGAAACAAGCCGTCCATCAGTTAGTGTATGCCAAACGAGATTATGATCTTCTTAAGACCCAATTAGTTTCTGTGATGGGGCTGTTAAGTCACAGTCAAAGCTTGGTTGATTTTGCTTCTTCTCCATCTAACCAAACCAAAGATCTACTTGAAGAGGTTTGGCAGTCTGTCCTAGTGAACCAGAAATGGTATACGCAGATCCACCTGTTAGATATAGCGGGTAAAGAGCTGGTTCGCGTAAATTATTCCGCTGAAACAGGCTATATAACGATACCTCAAGAGCTTCAAGATAAGTCTGACTCTAGCTACTTCGAATATGCTCAAGAACTAGAAGCCGAGCAGATTGGCGGCTGGGGCATTGAACTTGAAACTGAGCATGGTGAGGTAATCTTGCCTTATATTCCGGTAATTCGTGTCTTTACTCCCGTAGAAACACCTGAAAAAAGAGTCGGCTATCTTGTTATAAATCTCGACGTATGGGGTTTATCGTCGCGTCTTAGTTATTCACCTGATAATGACCTTAAAGCAGAAGTGCTCAATGAAGCCGGTTATTACATCGCGAGTAACAACAGCGGTAAGCTATTCGGCGACTCTATTCCTGAACGAAAAGGCTTCAACCTAAAAAACATCGCACCGAAGACTTGGGATGCAATCTCCAATGAGCAGGCGGGACACGTTTTTGAGGATGGTAATTTGTTTGCGTTTAACACGGTTATGCTAGCGAACAATCAAAAGGTCCATTTGCTCATTCAACTTAATGAAAAACAGCTTCTTGCTCGTGCAGAGCGCGATCTCAATGATCTTGCTCATGAAGAGATCATCGTCCTCTTTACTGTATTGATCTTTGCCTTTCCGTTTGCTTATCTGGTAACTCACTATCGACGACGCAGCTTAGAAAGTAAATTAGCGCGAGCGGCATTGAATGGTATGTCAGCGGTGATGATCTCTGATAAGCAACATCGTGCCATGATGATCAATAACGAATTTGAAAACATAACTGGTTACAGTAAAAAGCAAGTCATTGGACAGAACGCCTTACAACTGCTTCTGGAAAATACCGAGCAGACACTCTCTAGTGATTCAATCTGGCAGCACCTAGAGCAAGAAGAAGTTTGGGAAGGGGAAGTGTTGTGTAAGAACAAACTTCGTATTCCTTTTACTGCGATCATGCGAGTTCACGCGGTCAAAAACAACTCGGGTAAAATCAGTTACTACATTACGTCACTGGTCGACATCTCGGTGAGAAAAGAGCTTGAAGTCCGTTTACGCGTTCTAAGCGAGCGAGACTCTTTGAGCAACCTCTGGAACCGTCGCAAGTTCGAAGAGCAGCTCGCTTACTATTCTCGCTTGGTTGAGCGTTACCCTAACGAAGCGACGACTTGCTTGGCTTTGGTCGATATTGATAACTTCAAGCGAATCAATGACGAGCTTGGACATAATGAAGGCGACCGTGTGATTGCTGGTGTTGCCAAGCTTTTGCAGGACAGCCTTCGCAGTACTGACTTTGTCGCTCGTGTTGGGGGAGAGGAGTTTGCACTACTGATGCCACACACCACTCTGCCTGAAGCAAAACGCGTCTTGGATCGTTTACGTATCGAGATAGAGCTCGCCGCGGGGACTAAAGTGACAGTCAGCGTCGGCTTTACGGATTTAACCAGTAACAGTACTCGTTCGTACAAATGTGCCGATGTGGGGCTTTACGAATCTAAATCGTCAGGTCGCAATACAGTGTCTTTGTGCCCAAGTCATGCTGATGTCGCTTAATTCTCTGTATTCAATCGTGTTTGAATACCTATGAAACCTTCATCCTTCCTCCGACTTATCTCTATTGAATGAGCAATTTACCTACTCTCAATACTGAACAATCCTGAAAATCTCACTTTGGAAAGATCCGTATCACAAACATTAGCTAGTTAGACTAAAGTCTAATGCTGGCGATAATTTGAGCTAAACTGAACAATAAGCAAATGGCTGTACTTCAGATTTCATCGTGTTAGACGGTGCAATAAATAGAGTGTTTACCGGAAGTAAAAGGATGACACCGTTAACTTAATTCATTGGATTAGCTCGAGCAAGCATTTGGGGATCATACTGTCGAGTGAAAAGAGGCGTAGTATGTTTGTCGATTTTTTAGTGAGGTTAACCATAGGCACATTAGTCATTCTTGGTTTTCAACTGAGTGCGTTGTATTTTTTACCTATGGTCGTGCTTCTCAATACTCATCATAAAGAGTTTTTTGGGTGGTAGTTCAGTCGTAATACTGGAAATAAAAAACGGAGCCATTGGGCTCCGTTTTTATGTAGTTAGAATCTATCTTGGCTTGATGCTTAAGCAGCTTCGATAACTTCTTCAATTCGTTTCATTGAGCTTAGCAGGTGTTGATCCAGCAGCTCTGTCGCTTGATCGACATTTTTAGCGAGTACTAGCTTCATGATCATTTCGTGTTCATCGATATTGAACAGATCGTCTGTCACTGTTTCAGCCGATAGAACTAGGAAACGATAACGCTTAACTTGGTTGATCAAGTCATCAAAGAATTTAAACATGTTCTCTGAATCCGCGCCTTCAAGCAGTGATACATGGAACTGTTGGTGACGTTCTTCCCACTCAGCGCAGTCAAACTCTTCTGCCACATATTGGATTTTAGACAGTTTATGATAAGACGTCAGTACTTCTAATTCCCAGCTCTCATCGCCTGATGAAATGGCTTTTTTAAGCAAAACTGAAGAGACAACACGAAGGCTTTCGTACAAATCGTTAAGTTCTTTCTTTGATACTGGAGATACCCAGCAGCCTTTTTGTGGCTCTAGTTTTACGTACTTGCTCCAAGACAATTGTACCAAGGCTTCACGAATTGGCGATGCACCCACGTTGTATCTACTTTTTAGATCAGCAACAACGAGTTTTTGGCCAGGGAGCAATTCACCGTTCAGGATATCTTGGCGAATCATTTTCGATACTTTATCAGTGAGAGTAGGACTAGACATTACAAACCTCATGTATATATTTGATTTCTAGTCTGCTAATCCGTCTCTTAGAAAGAGTCAATTGGAAGTTAACAGTACGTAGTTCTATTATGTGTTGATAATACAGCGTACTGAAAAGTTAGGCAAGATATTGTTTCATAAAAAAAGAGGGCCGAAGCCCTCTTTTATATTTTATTGCGTTGCTGTTCTCGATTATAGAACGTGAACAGACGCTGTGTTTGTAGTACCAGAAGCAACTAGAGCACCAGAAACCATAACTACGATGTCGCCTTTGTTACCTAGGCCAGATTGTAGAGCGATTTCTTTACCGTTGATGTAGAAAGCGTCTGTGTTCTCGATAGAGTCAACAAGAACTGGCTTAACACCTTTAGTAAGAACTAGCTGTGCAGCTGTCTTTTCGTTAGTTGTTAGAGCAAGGATGTTTGCAGTTGGGAAGTACTTACGTACTGAACGTGCAGACTTACCGCCTTCAGTTGCAACAACGATTAGAGGAGCAGCTAGCTTCTCTGCTGTGTCTACCGCGCCTTTACATACTGCTTCAGTGATGCGTAGACGTGGGCTGTCTAGACGAGAACCTAGTTCAGCTTTAAGAGCTGAATCAGTACGGTTCGCGATTTGAGCCATGATAGTAACAGCTTCAACTGGGTACTTACCTTTAGCAGTTTCACCAGAAAGCATTACAGCATCAGTACCATCCATGATTGCGTTCGCAACGTCACCCGCTTCAGCGCGAGTTGGACGTGGGTTGCTGATCATAGAGTCAAGCATTTGAGTTGCAGTGATAACCATCTTACGTGCACGGTTACACTTCTCGATCATCATTTTCTGAGCGAAGATTACTTCTTCAGCTGGGATTTCAACACCTAGGTCACCACGAGCAACCATGATGCCGTCAGAAGCTTCAAGGATTGAATCGAAGTTATCTACACCTTCTTGGTTTTCAATCTTAGAAATGATGTGGATGTTTTCGCCGCCGTTAGCGTTTAGAAGCTCACGGATTTCTTTAACATCGTCTTCTTTACGGATGAAAGAAGCAGCTACGAAATCAACGCCTTGCTCACAACCAAACTTAAGGTCAGCTTTGTCTTTTTCAGAAAGAGCTGGAAGTTGAACAGAAACGCCAGGAAGGTTAACACCTTTGTTTTCGCCTAGAGCACCGTTGTTAAGAACTTTACACTTAACTTCAGTTTCTGTTGTTGCGATAACTTCCATTTCGATTAGGCCGTCATCAACAAGGATAGTGTTACCTGCAGTTAGGTCTTTAGCGAAACCTAGGTAAGTTACTGCTACTACGTCTTTGTTACCAACAACTGTTGCGTCAGTTGTGAAAGTGAACTCTTGACCAGCTACTAGATCTACGTCGTTACCATCTTCAAGTTTGATAGTACGGATTTCAGGACCTTTAGTATCTAGAAGGATAGCAAGTTGCTCACCTTTGTTTTCCATTACTTTACGGAAGTTCGCGATACGAGTGCCGTGTTCTGCGAAATCACCGTGAGAGAAGTTAAGACGCATAACGTTCATGCCAGCATCTACTAGTTCAGTTAGCTTCTCTACAGATTCAGTTTTAGGGCCAATCGTACATACGATTTTGGTCTTTTTCATGGAAGGTACTCTCCGGTAAGTATTGTTACAATTTGAAATTTATTTAAGTTCTGAAGATTGGTCCGCTACATCAACATTTTGTGCCTGTTGTGTAAAAGCGCGGGACTTCCAATATGTCCTTCAGAGTTGTAAGTCTTTCATCAATTTTAGTCATTTTATGACTAAACGATTTTGATTCAACGTCGGGTTTCTGTGACTTACACCAATATATCAGGTGAAAGTTGCAGAAAAATAACGGTCAGTTTTGTAATTTTTTTTCTTTTCGGGTGCGGATTCTACCACCTAATGAGTTCAATATCACTGCTTAACAATTGTCTTAGGACAAGGTTTTATCGCTATTTATTAATTTTTTGGATCAAAATAAATGGACTAAATAGTTTCGTTGTAACTATAATATGTTTCACATCGAAACTTAATGGCCTTTTCTAAATGTCGAAACGAAACACCCAGCTCAGAAGACATGCAATTTCCAATCTAGTGAATGAAAAGGGGGAGGTTAGTGTTGATGAATTATCCGCTAAGTTCGAAACCTCAGAGGTCACGATTAGAAAGGACTTGGCGTCTTTAGAGAAAAACGGTCAGCTTTTACGCCGTTATGGTGGTGCGATTTCATTACCGAAAGAGGTTGTGAACGAAGAACTGGGTCAACAAGTTTCGACTCGAAAGATTTCATTAGCAAAAGCCGCTGCAGATTTGATTCGCGACCATAATCGCATTGTCATCGATAGTGGTAGCACGACTGGCGCCTTGATCCAGCAGCTTAATACCAAGCGTGGTTTGGTCGTTATGACCAACTCATTGCACGTGGCTAATGCGCTTAATGAGCTTGAAAGTGAACCAACGTTATTAATGACGGGTGGTACTTGGGATACCCATTCGGATTCTTTCCAAGGCAAAGTCGCGGAGTCAGTACTTCGTGCTTACGATTTTGACCAATTGTTTATTGGAGCTGATGGTATCGACCTTGATAGAGGCACCACTACGTTTAATGAATTGATTGGCCTGAGTAAAGTAATGGCTGAAGTGTCACGAGAAGTGATCGTGATGATTGAGTCGGAAAAAGTGGGACGAAAGATCCCGAACTTAGAGCTGGCGTGGGAACACATTGACATCTTGATTACCGATACAGACTTGGGCGAAGAATCCAAAGCAAGTATCGAATCACATGATGTTCGAGTGATCCTGACGGATCCAGCGTAAAAACAAATTTAAGTATTATGCATTTAACTTCCTATAATTGATCTTAATAAAGATCTGGCCTTTGCTTGCTGCCAATAGGAATAAAACGAAATTGATGGAGTGAAACTATGTGTGGAATTGTTGGTGCAGTAGCACAGCGTGATGTCGCCGAAATTTTAGTAGAAGGCCTTCGCCGCCTAGAATATCGTGGCTACGACTCAGCGGGTGTCGCTGTAGTTGATACTGAATCTAACCTAACTCGTGTGCGCCGCCTTGGTAAAGTACAAGAGCTAGCAGACGCAGTCGATCAGCAACATGTTATTGGCGGTACTGGTATCGCTCATACACGTTGGGCGACGCACGGTGAGCCATCTGAAGCGAATGCACACCCACACATGTCTGGTGATATTGCTGTTGTACACAATGGTATTATCGAAAACCACGAAGCACTGCGTGCTCTTCTTCAAGAGCGTGGTTACGTGTTTACTTCACAAACGGATACTGAAGTTATCGCTCACTTAGTTGAATGGGAACTTCGTAGTTCTGATTCATTGGTTGAAGCGCTTCAAAAGACAGCGAAACAATTAGACGGTGCATACGGCACGGTGGCGGTTGATCGTAAAGATCCTAGCCGTATCGTTGTAGCTCGTTCAGGTAGCCCGATCGTTATCGGTTTTGGTGTTGGTGAAAACTTCCTAGCATCTGACCAGCTTGCACTATTAAGCGTAACTCGTCGCTTCATGTACCTAGAAGAGGGTGATGTTGCTGAAGTTACTCGTCGTGATGTTACGGTATTTGATGTGGCGGGCGAGCGTGTTGAGCGTGACATCGTTGAATCAAACGCAGAGCACGATGCTGGTGATAAAGGTCAATACCGTCACTTCATGCAGAAAGAAATCTTTGAGCAGCCAACAGCGCTAATCAACACAATGGAAGGTCGTATCTCTGACACTTCTGTAATCACTAATGCAATTGGTGTTAAAGCTGAAGAGATCCTAAGCAAGGTAGAACACGTGCAGATCATCGCATGTGGTACGTCTTACAACTCAGGCATGGCAGCTCGTTACTGGTTTGAATCTCTAGCTGGCGTAAGCTGTGATGTAGAGATTGCTTCTGAATTCCGTTACCGTGATTTCGTTGTTCGTCCGAACAGCCTATTGGTGACTCTGTCTCAATCTGGTGAAACGGCGGATACGCTTGCTGCACTTCGTCTCGCAAAAGAGAAAGGCTACATGTCGGCAATGACTATCTGTAACGTAGCGGGTTCTTCGTTAGTTCGTGAGTCTGACTTTGCCTTCATGACTCGCGCAGGAACTGAAATCGGTGTGGCTTCAACTAAGGCTTTCACAACACAGCTAGCGGCTATGCTGATGATGGTAACTTCAATTGGTCGTCTACAAGGTCGTATCAATGAAGAGAAAGAAGCTGAGATCGTTCAAGCACTGCATCAACTGCCTGCTGATATCGAGAAAGCATTGGCATTTGATAAAGAGATTGAAGCGCTAGCCCCTGATTTTGCAGATAAGCACCACACACTGTTCCTAGGCCGTGGTGAGTTCTACCCTATCGCAATGGAAGCGTCTCTGAAACTGAAAGAGATCTCTTACATTCACGCAGAAGCCTACGCGGCTGGTGAACTTAAGCACGGTCCTTTGGCTCTTATCGATGCAGATATGCCTGTGGTCGTTATTGCACCAAGCAACGACTTGTTAGAGAAGCTGAAATCGAACGTTGAAGAAGTACGTGCACGTGGTGGCTTGCTTTACGTATTCGCTGACCAAGACGCTGGCTTTGAAAGTGATGAAAACATGAAGATCATCAAGATGCCTCACGTAAGTGAAGTAACAGCGCCTATCTACTACACAGTACCGATGCAGCTGCTGTCTTACCATGTCGCGCTAATCAAAGGTACCGACGTTGACCAACCTCGTAACCTAGCGAAAGCGGTAACGGTTGAGTAATTGTCAGCTTATCTAAGAAAAGTTAGATAATAAGAAGCCCATCCTGTGATGGGCTTTTTTGTGTCTGTTAGTTAACTATCAGTGTTAGAGCTAACTGTAGCGTCATTAAGCGCTAAGTGCTTGTTCTAGGTCAGCCAAGATATCGTCAATGTGCTCAATGCCTACTGAGAGGCGGATCATCTCTGGTGATACACCCGCTTGTTTTTGTTCCGCTTCGCTCAATTGGCGGTGTGTCGTAGAAGCAGGGTGACAAGCGAGGGACTTAGCATCACCGATGTTCACCAAGCGCTTGAAGATTTGTAGCGCATCATAGAAACGAACACCTGCTTCATAACCATCTTTCAAGCCAAAAGATAAAATGGCCGATGGCTTACCTTGCATGTATTTCTCAGCCAACGGGTAGAACTCAGACGTGGGTAAACCAGCGTAGCTCACCCAACTCACTTTCTCATGTTGCTGAAGGTACTCTGCTACTTTTAGTGCGTTCTCTGTGTGTCGCTCCATGCGTAACGATAAGGTCTCCAAACCTTGCATTAGCATAAAAGCATTCATGGGTGACAATGCTGCGCCTGTATTACGCAGTGGAACCGTTCGAGCACGACCAATAAACGCGGCTTCGCCAAAAGCCTCGGTATAAACCACACCGTGGTAAGAAGGTTCTGGCTGATTAAATACTGGGAAGCGATCTTTGTGCTCTGCCCATGGGAATTTACCTGAGTCGACAATCACGCCACCCAATGTTGTTCCGTGCCCACCAACGTATTTTGTTAGCGAGTGCACCACGATATCGGCACCAAAATCGATAGGCTTACACAGCACTGGAGTCGCTACTGTGTTATCAACAATCACCGGTACACCCTGTGCATGAGCAAGTTCTGCAACACGTTCTAAGTCGATGATATTACCTGCTGGGTTACCAATACTTTCACAGTAAACCGCCTTGGTTTTTTCATCGATCAGTGCAGCCAAGCTTTCAGGCTTGTCGTCTTTGGCAAAGCGAACCTCTATGCCTTGGTTTGGTAGCATGTGAGCAAATAGGGTGTAAGTACCACCGTAAAGCTGAGGTGTAGAGACAATGTTGTCACCGATCTGGGCCAGCGTTTGAATGGCATAGTTGATCGCCGCGCTGCCCGCACTCACGACTAAGCCTGCAATCCCGCCTTCTAAGGCTGCCATGCGTTTTTCCAACACATCGTTGGTTGGGTTCATTATGCGAGTGTAGATATTACCCGGCACCGCAAGGTTAAACAGGTCGGCGCCGTGTTGTGCATCATCGAATTCATAAGCAACGGTTTGATAAATAGGAGTCGCAACTGATTTGGTTGTTGGATCGGTTTCGTAGCCGAAGTGAATCGAGAGTGTTTCGTCTTTCATGTTTCTTCCCTGAACTATTGAACAATTTATATACGTTCATATTGCCGCCTTTTTTATAAAAGAAAAGTAAGCTTAGTCACAGAGAAGCAATTGGAACTGTGTGCGGGGCGATTCGTTATTTGTAGGGAATACTGCGTGAGTGTGCAGATCTAGAAAAGCAAAAAGCCAGAGCAGCGTGAACTGTTCTGGCTTTTCTAATTTGGTGGCCCCTCCCAGATTTGAACTGGGGACCGAACGATTATGAGCCAAGCTGCAGCCCTGTATTCAACATAGTAACCCTGCCACGAATCACTCCGAAATCCACCAGCAAAATCACATCACCTGATTACCCGCATGAGTTTACTGACGTCGACGACGAGGTTATGGGGGGAGTTTAGTACGACGACGCCGACGCGGTTATGGGGGTAAAGTTGAGTGGAAAGACAGGAACCGGACAGGAAAAGACAGGAAGAAGTCTCTAGGCGTAATAAGTCTCGAAATGAATTTATATTATTGAATTAGAATAACTTTTACCGATTCGTAACGGTGAGGTTCTTCTTTCTAGTTCAATAAATAAAGGAAAGTTTCTATGAACCAATCTAAAGGCAGTACAGCTAATGCAGAAGCTGATGGATCTAAAGCCACGTCAAAACACAATCCATTTTCGAACATCCTCAAATCAGGTGAAGCAGATAAACTAGGTTCAAAATCTCAAGGGAAAGTTCTCTACGAGATTGCTCAAAACAGTGAGGATAAACAGCTCTATTTCCGAATCTCCGGACAAAGTGGTGGTGCCGGATTACATTCAAAACAATGGATTCCATGTTCTAAGTTATTCGAGGTTATCGAATCTCAGGGTGGTAAATCATGGAAAAGTCAGGTCTACAAATCCCTCTATTCTTCTGGTTCCGCTAACAATCAGGGCTTCTGTGCCGCTATCGTTCGTGGCCTAGGTTTAGCCGTTAAAGCTGAGTCATCTATTTACCTACATGTCGTTTCAGAGAAATATCAAGATAGGAAAAAGGAGCTTCTCGATCTCGTTAATCACATCAAACCTACCAAGAAAAAATAACAGAAGGATCTCATTATGAATTTAGTCTTCGATAAAGAGCGTCTAGTGCTACCAATTAGTACCGACCTTCTAGATGTAATTAACATGGTTATTGATCGCTCTCAGAAACTAACCCCGTCAACCCATGCTGTAACCATAAATTTTCGAGATTCGAGCTATAGCTCTGAGGGCGATGGTTTTCACCCTGCTGAAATCCGTATCACTAGACTCAATGACCAGTGGACTTTCGATTACATCACTGACTTTAGTTACTGTGGGTTGATGCCTGAGCTTGAGAAAGAAATCGACTTTGATTTTGGTCATGGTGTGGCTTACATCCGTTACATGGGTGAAGTTCCCATTATTGAATCCAGTGTCGCTGAGTTCTATTCGATGTGGGAAACCAATTTCCTAAGCTACGTCGGAATGGACTGCTTCGATGAGATAGAAGTTTCGATAGATTAGGGTGTCGTCGTCGACGTAATGACGACGCCGTCGATAAACCTACTCATGAACAAGTCGCTAGATAGGCTTCAATATCTCTAACCAAGGCTTGTTTTACCCATGATGGAGAAATTACATCGATATCAGGCAGCCAAGATTTGAGGACTGGCATTAATGCGTGAATATCTGATGTCTCAATGCTTATAAGTGTCGAGCCATAACCCAACTCTTTCAGCACTTGAATTGCCATAGGTTGTTCTGACCTCTGGTAATCATCAATTCGACTAGAACCTACCTGTGCGATGACCTCTACAATACCCTGAGTATTCCAGTGTAATTCTTCTCTGATTAGTTTCTCGTTGAAGCTAGGTGAGGGAGTGTAAATATCATCGTGTTGAACTAACTCTGTAATCTCTGCCACTCGAAACGAATATGATTGGTCTCTAAGCATTGAAACTAAATGCCAAATTCCATGCTCGTTAATGAGTTGGTAAGGCTCAATCCGATGATAACGACGACGCTGACACGTTAAGGTTAGAGTGTTTCGCTGATGAATAGCGTTCGCAATGACACGTAATGTTGTCTGAAAGCGACTGGAATCTTCGATAGGTAAATGACGGAAAAGAATAGATTGTGTCTTATGGCTTAGTGCCTGAGTCATGACTGCTCTATCTGGAAACAACTTATCTACTCCCATACTCGATAGTGAGTTCAGAGTTAAAAGAGCTTTAGGATTACGATGATCTAATTGCTTTAAGAAGTAATATCCATCCTCTCTTTCGATAGGTAGAAATGCCAGTCGACTGAAATCTCGAAGTACAGTTCGTTCATGTACTCCAAATTCCTGCTGTAAGTCGATAAGGCTCAGTTTCTCTCCTGAATGTAATCGGGAAAGTATCTGACTCAATCGGTAGGCTAACTTCTCACTCTTATTCATATCACCAATGATGTACTGATTCGCTGACAGGTAGTGTCAGTCATCATTATTTCCCGATAGTCATGAGTAAGTGACCGATTTTGTTATAGGTTTCATAGCCCACGAAACCTAAGCCCTGCCGTTATTCCTCAAATTAATTTTACCAACTGACACCACCTGTCAGTCCACACCTTCAAACTAATCAACAGATGCCTTCTTAGAAAGAGGGCATGCAATCTTCAAGGAAAAACAAAAATGAAAACATCAATCATCCTGCTAGGTTTAACTTCGCTTTTCGCATCTTCAGTATTCGCAGGTGGCACGTTCGGAGGGAATCCGGGCGATATCTCGAAAATGAAAGAGCTACTAGAGCCACAATGGAATGGCAAGGCAGGTATTCAGAATACAGCGTCTTACGGTGTCATCGTGCAATGGAAAGCGGATGTCTGTGGAACCATGAATGGTCATGTCATTGATACGGCGAAATGCGGCCCAGATACCCAGAAAGGTAAAGCACAATAAATTTTGTTGCGGAGCTTGGCTCACGATATCTCAGTTTCGAAATTGGAACTCTCTAGGCTGAGGTATCAATGAGCTTCGCAACACCCTAATCAACCAACAGAAGGAGCCTTTACATGGCGATTAAATCAATTACAACACTAGTTACAACCTGTCCTGCATGTGGTGAACGTGCTTATGATGATGGTAGTTGTCAGGTGTGCGGTCACTCTCACTAAAGCTGTATTGGTAAAAATCTAAAAGGTCATGTTCTTCATCGAGCATGGCCTTTTTTCATATCTATATAAAGAGGAAGGGAAGTATGCAAAGTAAAACATTCTCACAATCATCATCCCAATCAAAGAAGAACACTGGTATCCGTGGCGCTCAAGTCGGTGCTGCTATTGGTGCTAGGTATGGTCCATATGGGGTATTTATCGGTGGTCTAGCTGGTTTCGTAATTGGTGTCGTCGCCGACGAGGTTATAGATGATTGACGGGCAAACTAGGTGTGCAGGGGGATAACCTCTGCTTTTTTTGCTGCGCGTTGACGCTGACGGCGTCTGAATTAAGTCGACGACGACAATAATAATGCTATTGACTGGATATCATAACAATCACTGAGATAGGATGAGAAACTCGGTATGTTCATGTTATAGAGATAGCAATTTTGGCCAGAAAAGCTTTCGGTATTGCCCCAGAAGATCCTGATTTAATAAATTTTGAAATGTTTATTGCATCATCTCACCCCGAATTTATTCAGTTAAAGACGTCAGAACGACCTAGCTATGAGCATCTAGATTTCCACATAAAAACACTAGGTTTTTCATATTTTCCAGGATGTAATGAAGCTTATTGTCCGTTGGCTTTGAGTAAGTTTGAAAAAGGTGATGTACAGAGTTATGAAGAAGAGTTCTTAGATAAAATTAAAACTCCTCTGTATCAGCATTTACACCAAAATTATTTTTTTAATACGACTGCGTTGTCCATTATCGAAGTTATGGATCGACTTGAAATAAGACTTCCAACGTCATCAGCGCCTATGACTGTCAATGACTATTTAGAGGGGCTTGTAGATAAGCTTTTTCAGGTCTGGGATAAATGGATCATTGAAGAAATCAGAGCGAAGTTAAGTAAGCGGAAAGCATCACTCAGTATTGAAATACTAGAAGGAATGATTACGCAGGTATCGGCGGTAGTAGAGGAGTTGATGGAGTTTGCAAATAAGCCTTACTTAAACCGTAAAGAGCTAGTCGACTTTCCTCAAAACCAAAAGTTTGCGTTGTTATCAACTTCTTTGTATTTGCTTTACAAGCAAGGATTAGAGGAATACATAGAGCAAGTTTTGAATGAATGGAGATTGTTTGAGTATGAGAAATCAGGGAGAGAGGTGTCGATCGCAATAGACACGAAACGGTACATTGACCTAATTTTGATGCATGAGCTCTCAATGAAATCTTTAGATATCGAGAAAAAGCAGAAAGGGCGTAGTAAGGCTAAGCTTTCGAGTCCTGCTACTTTTATGTATACGAGAATGCATGGTGGTTACAAAGCTAGCGATATCAGAGCAACGTATCGCTGGTTATTTATTAAAGCGTGGCTATATTCATGGTTAAAGGTTAATGCAGTGTCTGCCAATAAAGCAGCAGAAGAAATTGCAAAAAATGATAGTTTCTTTTATCTGGATAAAGTGAGTAGGAAAGTGGGCAAGGATGGTGTAGTTGAGTCTGATGATGAATGCTATGCCAGAAGACAGAAGCAACTCAACTCAGAGTTTAGTAAGTGGAAGAAGTATGATGGACCATTTGCTTATATATCAGATAGCTTGTTCAGTAAAAGTAGGAATGCCTACGAAAAGTCACAACAGTCAAAGTAGCGTGAACCAGATAAAAAAGAGAAGCGAAAGCTTCTCTTTTTTTATGCCTGTAGCTTTTACAAGCACTTTGGAAATTATCTTCGTGGGGGAGCTGGTTAAATGTATTTCGTGGTTAGGAAAGAAAGTCCAAACGATAAATTTAGCTATTTCGAGCACTTTGGAAATTCAACGCCACAACATTGCTGTTTAATGCAAACCAACGAGACGGAACGCCTTCTCGATGCTCTTTAACAATTTGGAAAGTAACGCTCTACGACTTTTGAATATTGATTTTGCAACTTAATGGGTAGCTGAATGGCTGCCCATTGCGATGCTGAATTAAATCGCATCAATTTCTATTGATAACTTAGGAGAGATGAAATGAATCTATTTGAAAAACTAAATGCACAGGCTGAAAAAGTAGCTAACTTCAAAGCGCAGATTCCTAGTAACGCATTGTCAAACATGATGCCGTCAGATGGTGTTCCATTTATGACAAAGTCTGAAGTACAAAAAATGCTAACGATTGAGCGATACGATGACGAGACAGGATATAAGTATATATATTATGTAGATGCCGACATTGCGCAGTCCTTACCAAAAAAAGAAGTATCTCAAAAGGTACTTCATGTTCTGCAAACGACAAAAAACGAGATTCGCCTAGTTCTATTGAGTAGCAATCCATCAAATTCTTGGAACCGCAGCAAGCTAGACGCGGTGAAGGCGAGTGCTGAGGGGAAGGTTATCTCAGTAAAACGTAACAAAGAGGCTGGTGTCTATAGTTACTCGGTTGAGCATGATATCGCCCCATTTGATGTTGATATGTCTCTTGTAGCGAAAGCTTTTGATGAAACGTTTGGTGGAGAGTATCACATCGATTCCCTAGAACATCCTGTAGCTCAAGCGTTGTTAGAAAATAAAGGTGAGTTTGTTGACGTCGTTGACGGTGATACTGAACAAAAGCAAGTGAGTAATGACGACACCGACGCTGAAAGAGTGAGAGATCCTTCCGAAGATGGAATTTTCTCGGACGACCCAGAGCCGTTAGAAGAATTGGAGGAAGTCGAAATTGAAGATGAGATTGACCTTGATGACTTGGACTTCGACGATATGGCAGCATGAATTGTAATAGCACGTTATGGTCTCGGACCACATACCTATGCGCTAAATAAACAGTTACTTGTTCACTCAGCGCAAGGTTACCTACCTGACCATATCGCTCAAGAGGTTAAATCTGTTTCGAGCTTGCCACCTTTGGATGTTCAACGTCGCATTACGCGACATATAGAGCATCTAAAGACTAGAGAAGCGATTAGAGTAAATCGTGCTGCAATGCTTAAGCGAATTGGTTCGTACTCACAGAAAAAATCGGGTACAAGCCAATTCGTAGCTAAGCAATATCAAGGCATTGTTAAAGCACTAAACACAGATTCTACCGGGAATTGGTATCGTCCGGTCGTCTCGACTTTTCATACTAAAACAGGTCGTGATCATACGCTTGGTTCTTCTCTGAACCAAGTCCCTAAGCAGTACTGGAAGTCTGTACTGAGCCCACCTAAAGGCAGTGTTTATGCTCTTTTAGATTACCAGCAACAAGAACCCATGATTGCCGCTTATTTTGCGCAATGTCAGGTGCTCATGCATTGGTACCAAAAGGGGGACATATACAAAAATATCGTTCAGTTAGTTGGCGGCCAATTTAGCCGTGACCAGTGTAAGCAAATGCTCATTGGACGCCTATATGGTATCGGTTATCGGACACTCGCTGAAAAACTGGGGATTGCGTTGAGTCGAGTTAGAGCTCTGTCTCATGAGCTATCTCGTCTTATTTACCCAATTGACCACTATCTCGCTAGATCTGCCGATGTTATTCGGCATCAAGGCTTCGCTCGTTCCTTAGATTGGAAATACACCATATCGGATTTGGACGGGCAACTCTCGCTAACTAATTGGAAGATTCAAGCAACAGGTGCCGACATTATGCGTCGAGCCTGTCTACGTCTTGATGACGCCAACATTCCACTTCTACTCACCAACCACGATTCGTTCTTGGTGAGGTTAGAACAAGCACAATTTCAAAACCAATTGGATGCGGCAACTCAGGCTCTCACCGACGCCGCCGCCGATGTTCTAAATGGTTTCCGTTTAAAAGTGGCAGTCGAAATGATGCTGCCATCCCAAGAAAAATAGTATTAAAGGAGATTTTTACAATGGCTGATAAAAATGCATTCGCAGAGTTCTTAGAACAGTTTACCCCTAGCGTAGTTAAGCAGGACGAGTCACGCACACCATATTTGATTGAGCATACCGGAGAGTCTAAGCAAGCTATCCCATTGGCTTCTGATCAGGGAGAGCAGATGCTGCGTAAGTTCGCTAAGCGAGTAGAACTAAGATTGGTTGGTAAAAACGTGAAAGATGCATTCGAGGAAGTCAAAGCTATCGCATGGGAGCATGAGCAGCCGTTGATTAAACCTCAAATTCGATATGGTATGGCTCCGGGAACTGAAACAGTCACCATTGATCTCTCGAACGGTCAGATTGCTCAACTTAGCGCTCAAGGTGTTGATGTGTTGGATAGCATGCCAGCCAGCAACGAAGAGTTGTACTTTCAGAGACCAAGTTTTCAGTTGCCAATGGTGACGCCAAAGCTACCTTGTGTTGATATGAAATCAGCTCTGAAGAAGCTTAGAGGTTTCATCAACACTGATCAGGACACCTTTCTTTTGCTAGTAGCGTATATGACCTACTTGATGGCGCATCCTAAGGTAAAAGGTGTCCCTTATCCTATTCTGATGATCCAAGGTGAGAAGGGGGCGGGAAAAAGCTTCTTCTGTAATAACGTGCTTCGTGGCTTGTTAGATCCTAGCGCTGTCTCAGCGATGGCTTTTCCTAAGCAAAGTGACTTTGTTCTGACCATTAACGACATGTCGCTAGTTGTTATTGATAACCTTAGAAGCTTAACTAAGCGTCAAAGTGATTTGCTTTGTACCGTAGCTACCAAGGGAACCATGACGAAGCGAACACTGTACAAGACAGCAGAAGTGACGATGCTAGAGCTACATAGCCCACTAGTATTAAACGGTATTCATGATTTTGTTAAAGAATCCGACTTAGCTTCCCGTTGCCTCCGAGTCAACTTGGAACCGATGAAGAAAGGCAATCGACGTCCTGAACAAGAGCTGAAAGCTGAGTTAGAAGCAGCTATGCCAGAGATATTCGGTGCCTTACTGACTCTTGCATCCAAAGCGTTGGCGGTATTACCTGATGTTGAGGTGGTGCATGAAGCGCGAATGATGGACTATGCCAAATGGATAGGAGCGCTAGAAACAATCTGGAAAATCCCAGAGGGTAAGCTGCAAAAAGTGTACGAGAAGAATGTAGAGTCGCTGATGGCATCGGGTATGGCAGATGATAGTCTAACGATTGCTTTTACGGCATTGCTTAAGAAAGCTGGAGGTAAGCCGTGGAAGGGCAAGCCTTCCGAGCTTCTGAATAAGCTTCAAGAGTTTGAAGAAAGCATGTATCTACCTAAAGGTGCAGCGGCGTTGTCAGCAAAGATTAAGGGTCAAGAATCAAGCTTGAATGCCAATGGCATCTACTTCAAGTTTGGACGAGATGCAGAGCGTTACATAATGGTTTCAGATAAGCCATTAATTTAATTATCACATCCGGTATCGGTGGCATTGCTCACTGGTACCGGATTTTTTTTTGCTTTCTGGTGGCGGCGTTGACGGTTAGTGATGTACGTCGACGACGTCACGGTTACATACTGAAGTATCTAGTATTAATTCAATCTGAAAGCGGTCGGCAAGCCTTAAAATAGCTCTCATTTAAGGAGTATTAGCCTCTTCTTGTTTTGTATCGGTTTCTGAGGTGCTAGTTTGCTTATGCATATTTGCGCTACGAAGAGCATTAAGCTGTTCCTGAAGAGCCTTAACCTGTTCAGCCTGCTGGCTTTCAATGACGGAAATTCTTTGGGATTGCTTCTCTATTAATGCCTTTAGTTCTGTATTTTCTTTTTGTAAGGATAATGCAGTTTCGGTGATATGTTCATTTCTGTTAGTTTCTTCTACGGCATTTGCCAGATTCTCGAAGCTTTCGGATAGCTTTGAAAACCCATCTTTTACCACCTGTATTTCTTGTTCTGCAGTATCTGACCCTGAATGGTCAACATAAGCTGAAGATAAAAGACCGATAACAGTTAGGGCTAAAACCCACTTATTTAGCTTTATGCCGCGAATGGCAAATTCAGAAGAGTCTTTGCTGGCTTGCTTACTTTCTTCAGTTGCGAGCCTTTGGTTGTCATCTAATCGACGCATATACTCTACTGACTCTGACATGCTTTCGACCATTGCACCTAAATGTTGCTCTTGACGCTCATTTAGATGCTCTTGCTTGTGTTTTCTAGCTGTTTCTTCATGTTGTATCTCCATCATTTTGTTTGAGATAGATATACTGGGTTCTAGCACATTTGAGGGATTTAAAATACTGTCTGGAATATGGTTTGCTCGTGCAATAGAAGATATATCTAAGGCAGGTTGGTGGATGCTTGCCATCGCAGCAGATATCGGTTGAGTGATTTCTGAGGCAAGACTTGCTGCTGTAGTTAGAGATTTGACTCTATCACTGAGAGCAGCCCCTATTGCGGTGCTAGTTTCAAATTGAGAGTTTAGGTGGGAAGATAGAAGAGATTTGGAAGCAAACTGACCGAGTACTTCTCGTCTTCTTTCTTGTTGTTCTCCATCTTCAATTACAAGAAGGCGGTATAAATACTCATATGGTTGCTCATCTTCATTTTGGGGATGTATAGTGTCGCCATATCTCAGTGACCAAACAGGGGTTCCATCTTCCTTCTTTTTGGATTCTGAAATTTTTTCTCTATAGAGGTAGTCATGGTGTTCTAAAAAGAGCTTGGAGAACTGATTTAAGCTTTTTTCACCGAGTAGCATAATCCGCTCTAGAGGCAGCGTGGATTTTTCAGGCTCTTCATCATTTAGTACCTTTTCAACTGGATGGGCCAATACACTGATAAGCATTTGAATATATGACTCGGCTGAAAAATCACCAATCGATTTATCGCCAGTCTGGTCTGATAACGCTTTGATTCCTTTTACACGCAACAGATAAACTGCTAACTCACCAAGCTCAGTATCAATAGTGCCAAGAAACGGCTTATTTTTGCCCAGCGCTTTTGATATGTTAGATAGATCCAAAAGGTAACTCCTATATTTAATATTAGATGTAGTTTTAATTATCCTAGTTGCATAGTCAATTGCATCTTGCTCATCTATATCTCAGATAGTTTGAGTTGCAAGTCAAGATTCTCAGGGGGCCTGTCTTTCCACCCAAGTTTAACCCCATAACCTCGTCGGCGTCGTCGTACTAAATTCCCCCCATCATCCTCATCAACCCCGTCGTCGACGTCAGAGAATTCATGCGGATAATCAGGTGATGTGATTTTGCTGGTGGATTTCGGAGTGATTCGGGGCAGGGTTACTATGTTGATTACAGGGCTGAAGCTTGGCTCATAATCGTTCGGTCCCCAGTTCAAATCTGGGAGGGGCCACCAAATTCCGATAAGGCTCATGAAGAAATTCATGGGCCTTTATCTTTTCTAGTCCTTTCCATATCCGGTCTTCGATTACTTCCTGTAAGCACGATTCCATTAGCGCCAGTGAAACACTCCACCTAATCACCACAGAACCCGAAGATCTATCTCAGGCTGATATCAACCATCAGTAACCTCTCTCATCTGTACGACACGATTCTTCGCTAGATACATGCCACTCAACACCAGAACAGAACCCCAGAAAAACTTCCTGACTAAACCAACAAAAATATAATCAACATCCTGTCCATTAGCTGAAGTTAATTAATAATAGATATAAATGAGATACCTAAATGGAGTTCTAGCTGAGATCAGTCAGGAGACTCAGCACCGAAGATTAGAACCAGATGACTGTTGAACAATGATGACCAATTACCCTCAGTGGTAATTGGTCTGATATCTCTTAAGTGATTTAGGTTAGTCGTCAGCAGCAGTGAACCACAGAGCAAGAAACGAATGCTAATCACTGGACTGGTATTCATACTGGAATCGGTAATCTCAAGGCTAGGAGTGGTTCTAGGACGAATCTGCTATGCGTTAGGGGGAGAAGTTGGGTTAGCTAATGGGTTGAGGGAATCAGATGGAAATCTAGAGTGGGTGCCCCGTCGTCGACGGCAATAGACCTAAAATCAGGGAGAAAGACCGGACTAGGACCGGACCGACGACGCCGTCAACGAAACTTAGGGAAAGTAATTACTGAAGAAGTTAGGTAGAACAAGGACTAGAGAGAGATTACAGGGCCAGTCTAGAGAGACCGACCCAGCGACTTAGGATTTTAG
>NZ_OSDX01000078.1:0-20234 GCF_900382755.1 Vibrio sp. Evd11 | reverse complement strand
TGTAGCTGATCAGATCGTAGGTTTTAGGTTTAGTTCCAATGAATTACGCAACAAAGCCGTTCCTAGGTTCAATGCGAGCAATGTTAATTCCACTCGTAACGATTACTCTGTCACTGATTGGGTCAATGTTCTTCATGTTAAGCATGGGCTTCAGCATCAACTTGCTGACGCTATTGGCGATGGTATTAGCAATTTCTTTGGTGGTTGATGATGCAATTGTAGTGGTGGAGAACACATTCCGTCACCTAGAGGATGGCACGAGCCCAGTTAAAGCCGCCATGGACAGCGCACGTGAGATCGCGGGGTCGATTATTGCGATGACCATTACATTGGCGGCGGTATACGCACCAATCGGTTTCATGGGTGGCTTAACCGGCAAGCTGTTTACAGAGTTTGCGTTTACCTTGGCGGGTTCGGTTCTGATCTCTGGGTTTATTGCTTTAACACTGACACCAATGATGTGCTCAAAAACCCCAAACAAGTCTGTTTTAGATGGGAAACTGGTTAAGAAAATCGATGCAGTTATTGCAGGTGTAACCGAGCAATACCGTAAAGTTCTAGAGCATGTACTGAATAACCGAGCGTACATTTGGCCCGTTGTTGGCACGTTATTGATAAGCCTAGTGTTCATGTTTATGAATACCGCATCCGAGCTTGCTCCTGAAGAAGATCAGGGCGTAATGATTGTCATGGGGCAAGGGCCAGCACAAGCGAATACGGACTATATACGTCACTTTACTCCAGCATTGACTGAAGCGATTTCAGATAATGATGAAGTACAAATGACCATGTTGGATAACGGCTATATGCACAACAACGCTTTCTTTGGCCTAGGTGTATTGAAAGATTGGGATTCACGCGAAGCAACGGCGAAAGAGGTGATGCAACGCTTCGAGAAACAGAGTTCTGTGCTGCCGGGCTTGCAGGTGTATACCTTCTCTCCACCGGATCTACCAGGAACGCCACAGGGCTTGCCATTCCAGATGGTACTGAAGACACCAACGGGTTCGTATCAAGATCTTTACCAGTACGCAGAGAAATTGAAAGAGTACGCACAGAAGAGCGGTAAGTTTATCTATGTTCAAAATGACCTTAACTTCAACAAACCACAGGTAGAGATAGAGATAGACCGCGACAAAGCCGCGCAAATGAACGTGAGCGCGCAAGATATCGGTACGGTATTGTCTCGCTTCATCAGTGAAGGGTTCGTCAACTACTTCTCGATGGATCAGCGTAGCTATCAGGTGATCACTCAAGTTCCGAACGAGAATCGTAACTCTTGGGATGATTTGAAGAACTACCACGTACGATCGAATACCGGTGAGATGGTACCGCTGGCTTCGTTAATTGAAATTAGTGAATCTGTTCAGCCATCAAAAGTGGATCAATTCCAGCAGCTAAACAGTGCAATGATTGAAGCGAAAATGATGCCGGGTGTCAGTATTGGTGAAGCGTACAAAGTAATGGAAGAGGGAGCCGCGAAGATTCTGCCTACGTCGTACAGCACAGATACATCTGGTCAGCTTCGTCAGTTCTTACAAGAAGGTTCTTCGTTGGTAACAACGTTCTTCTTAGCTTTGGTGATCATCTACTTGGTACTGGCTGCGCAGTTCGAAAGCTTGCGTGACCCATTGGTGGTATTAACCAGTGTTCCATTATCGATTTTTGGTGCATTGATGCCGCTCTACTTGGGCATTGATACGCTCAACATATACACCGAGGTGGGCTTGGTTACCTTAATCGGATTGATCAGTAAGCACGGTATCTTGATTGTGGAGTTCGCGAACCAGATGCAGCAGGAGCTGAAATGCAGTCGTCGCGAAGCTGCTATCCGTTCGGCAACGGTTCGAATGCGACCAGTGTTGATGACAACGGCAGCGATGGTGGTTGGTGTTGTTCCACTGCTAGTGGCATCGGGCGCAGGCGCACAAAGTCGATTCTCGATTGGCTTGGTGATTACGGTCGGCATGTCGGTGGGTACATTGTTCACCTTGTTCGTTGTACCAACCATCTACACCTACTTGGCTGCGGATCACCGAGGACAAGAAGCCTAATTCAATAGTTAACGCTTATGTCTAAACCGTGTTGTGAAAATCACCGTTTAGATATAAGCAGCCGCAAGGCACAACAACGGTTAAACATAAGCAACCGTTAAACGTAAGCAAACAACGACTCAACAGTGAATAGCGCCATAACCGTGCTTCACTGCTGAACGAAATTTAACTAACACATATTTAATCTGTACGAATTTAATTTATGAGCCTTATCGCTTAGGGATTCGTGCATTCAAAATTCAGAAAATTAGAGGTTCACATGAAACTACATTACTTATTCCCACTACTCGCTTTGTTCACTGTTGGCTGTTCAAGCACGATGCCAAATAAGCAAGAAATTCAAAGCGTAGACTCAGAGCATTACTTCGTTGATAGCCAGTTTGATGACGATATGGCGGGGATGTCATGGATTGCGAAAGACAGCGGCACGCATTATTTCAACCAGTTTAAATTTGAAACGGTAGGCATCAAAAAAGCGGGCATAGATAACCGAGTATCGAAAGAGGTACAAACGCAATTCAAAGCTGAACTTGTCAAAAAAATGGATGAAAAGCTGGCACATAAATTACAAGGTTACTCGAACGTAATTTTGGACAATAAGGTGCTCGATATTAGCGTGATGCTGTATGGCATTGATGACATTCCAGAAGACATGCGAGTGACCGAGTTTATTCCAGTGGGCACTGTGATTGGTGCTGTTAAATACGCAGCGGGTACACGAGATCGCTCGATTCGCATGCTAGCGAGTGTTGATCTGAAAGATCACGAATCTGCTGAGCTGATTGGCCGCCGCATCTTTGTCGTGAATGATAACGGTGTTCTAGAGAATGAAAAATCTGAGATTACCGTAGCCATGTTGGATAAGAATATTGACCAAATTACTCAGCAAGCTGTCGACTTCGCTTTCGAGGTCGCTTACTTAAATAAAAAAGAAGACTAAGGCTATCGAGATAGCTTGATTACAGCTAGAGCAGTGAACGTATTGGTGTCGGTATTCTACTGATCAACGCTTTCTAACTGTTGGTCGCTAAGTTTGCTTCAATAAATCGCTTCTGTAGCGAATAGCATCTAAACAGCCTGTATCGAAAACAAAACAGACCGCCGATGATTGGCGGTCTGTTTTCATATCAGCATAGATAGAGCGAAGATTTAGTTGTTACTGAAGGCGCAACTCGTTCTTTTTCATCACCACCGGTACTAAGTCCTTGATGGGTTGTGATAAATACTCACTTTAATAGTGAGACTTATTCTCATTTGTTGATCTTGATGAAAGAACCGATTAGATTGTCCGGCTAGAATCAGCAAGTACATGATTATTTTGAGGTGTTTATGAGTACAGTTGTTGTATGGGGAGCGGGAAGTGGTTTAGGTGCGGCAATCGTTGAGCACTTCCATCTACAAGGTCATGACGTCGTGGCGGTCGCGAGAAATCCAGACAAAAATGCTCGCTTGCAAGAGCTGGGTATTAAAACACTGCGTTGTGATGCAACAATCCAAGAGCAAGTAGAGCGCACGGTGGCTGAGTTGCCGAAATCTGCACTCGTGGTCTCCAGCATGGGTAGCTTTAACGCTGAGGTTCCGGTTGACTACATTGGTCATCGTTATCTTATTAATGCGTTGGAGCAAAACGGTATTGCTCGATTTTTGTTGGTGACATCATTAGGTTGCGGTGATTCGTGGCAGTACCTATCTGAACGCTCGAAGAGAGGGTTTGGTGCTGCGGTTCGTGAAAAAACACTGGCCGAATCTTGGCTAACGTCCAGTACTTTAGATTACACAATCTTACGACCGGGTGGCTTGTTGGATGGTAAAATCACAGGTAACGGAGAGTTGTCACAACAGGTCGAAGTGCATGGCGTGATATACCGACAAGAAGTGGCGCGTCTTATCGAAACCTTGCTAGCCAACAGCGCGAGTATCGGTCAAGTATACCAGTGTGTGGATCCGACGGTGACATACGGTTAGAACGCCTCCTTATTCGCTGGCTGATAAAGCAGTTAGATGATTCATAAAGCCGTTCACTGATAATGAACGGCTTTTTCTTATACTAGTGTGACCCTACCTTAATCTAGATTAAGTTTTCCTCGTCTTATTCTCTGTACTATCCGCATAAATCAACGCCCGTTCAGTAATGGACAAAAGAGAGTCACTTTGTGAAAAAGAAGTGGTTCTCTTTTGTCTTTTAAAATGGGCAAACATAATAAAGATTTAATGAGGATAAGACTTGAGCACTTTGTTTACAGAAACCCGCATCGGCACCATGACATTGAAGAACCGCTTTATGCGAAGCGCGACGTGGGAAAATATGGCAACAGAAGATGGCCATATGACAGACAAGCTTTACGCTATCTATGAAGAGTTAGCTCAAGGTGAAGTCGGTCTGATCGTGACGGGCTATGCCAACATCGTGGAAGAAGAGAAGCCTAATGCAGGCATGATGGGTATGTATAACGACTCGTTTATCAAAGAGTATCAAAAGCTCACTCAATTGGTTCATGACTACGACTCTAAAATCGTCATGCAATTGGCATACGGTGGCACAAAGACCACGTATGATCTTGGCGAGCGAGTGATCTACGCACCAAGTGAAGTTCCTGAAAAAGGAACTCAAACACTAGGCAAAGCGATGACCAAAGATGAGATTGATTACATTGTTGATGCCTTTGCTCAAGCGTCATTGAGAGCACAAAAATCAGGCTTTGATGGTGTTGAGGTTCATGCTGCTCACACTTACCTGATTAATCAATTTCTAAGCCCTTATTACAACCAACGTGAAGATGAATACGGCGGTAGCCTAGAGAATCGCATGAGATTTCTGTTAGAGATCTATACTGCGACATGTAAGCTGGTGGGCGACGACTTCCCAATTTTAGTTAAGCTCACGGCCTCTGAATTCTTTGAAGGTGGTGTTACCTTCGATGAAACACGTCTCGTGTGCAAAAAGTTAGAAGAAGTGGGTGTTGATGGCATCGTGGTGTCAGGCAACATCCATGGTAAAGCCGACACCATGATTGGCGAATCTCACGATGGATTCACTATTCAAGCTGAAGGTTATTTTCACGAATATGGTCATGCTATCAGCCAAGACGTTAATATTCCGGTAATCACTGTGGGTGGATTGACGGATTTCGATGCCATTGAAGCCATCGCAAATAACACGGGCATTGAATATTTCGCGCTTTCAAGACCGCTGCTTTCTGAACCACATTTGGTTAAGCGTTGGAAAGAAGGGGACAGAAGCCCTGTTGAGTGCGAAAGATGTTCAAAATGCCGAACTAAACGTGGCAACTTCTGTGTCGTGAATAAAGACAGAAAAGCACAGCTTGCTCGTATGTAGTCGCTGAGCCTAGCTCCAAGAGCAAGCCTAAATTTATAAGCGAGTCTAAGTTTGAGTTTGCGTGTTAATCACAGACTCAAACTTATATTATACAAAGCGATATTTGAAACCTTATTAATCACATTCCTCTGTCAATTTGGTGCGCATAAACAGGTACAATGCGCCCGTAAATTTTTTAACCGAGTTATCGTTAACAAACCGGCTACTGTGAAATTACTTCCTCTCTTAAAGCAACCTCGAATCCACTGACGTCTCTTTAGTTTCTGCGACATTACGATCATTTCAACTGTGACTACACTATTGATGTATTAGGGCACCCAGTGCTACTACGTCAGAGAAGCTGTGCACGTTGAATCTGTATTGTCGAATATATTGATATTTAACTAATAAAGATTAATCAGAGGTAAAAATGCAAAACAAGCATTGGTCAAAATTCGAATTGCTGCATGAAGTAGTCAGCAACCCCAATATTCATATCAAAGGTCAACACAGTTACTACAGCGATTGCTGGGACAACGGCTTTGAAGGTTCAGTCGTCCGTTATCTTTATGGTGATGAAATCAGTCGTCAGTGGGAACCTCGCTGGGAAATCGATGAACTGTACATCGGTGACTATGTTTGTATCGGGGCTGAAGTGGTGATTCTGATGGGCGGTAACCATACCCACCGAGTCGATTGGTTCTCTTTGTATCCATTTATGGATGTGATTGAAGACGCCTACATCGGTAAAGGTGATACTCATATCAAGGATGGTGTTTGGTTAGGCATGCGAGCGATGATTATGCCCGGCATGACCATTGGCGAAGGCGCAGTAGTAGCGGCGAACAGCGTCGTTACAAAAGACGTTGAGCCTTACAGCATTGTCGGCGGTTCTCCAGCTAAAGTCGTTAAATACCGCTTTGATGAGTCCGTTATTGATGAGCTCATCTCAATGAAAATCTACGAGTGGCCAGCAGAGAAGTTTGAATCACTAAGACAATATCTGTGCGATTCCGACTTAACGGCACTTAAGAATGCGATGGCTGAATATGATACTAATAAGTTGTTGAATACTTAATCGTAACCAATATAGGAGCATTCTATCGCTTATGGAGTGCTCTTATTGTTTATCTATCCAGCAGTTACTATCAATTTCATCAAATATTTGTCCTTCATCGTTGACCTTACCCTTAGGGTAACCTTTATAGTTGCCGTATAAATTTAAAGGTTAGCTATGACAAACACACTCCGAACAACTTGGATTACTGTTTTCAGCATCATCGCGATGTTGATGTCTAGCTATGCCTCAAGCTCTTCAGCCATGATGGCCGATATCATGGCAACGCAGATGATGTCGAATAAATCTATCTGCCAGCACATCGATTCGCCGAGCGATCCTGATGCCACTTATGAATTTGCTGCTGGTTGTCATGTGACCGTTAGCGATTCCGATATGAACGATCATGTTCATGCAAGCACTCCTAATAGCGATCCGTCTGTTCATGATGAACACGTCATTTATGTTGAGCTATCTGCTGATGAAAAGATGGCTTCGCATCAAGAATCAATGGATGCTCACGGTGAACATGTGATGAGCAACAACTGTTGTGGCGGTTCGGATTCTGCTCATATCTATTGCTATTCTGTTTGTTCTACAGCATCACACACAATTCAGGCGATCCAAGCCAACTACCAAATTTCTTCTTCATTAGCTCGTTTTCAGCCGGTCACTATTGGCCAGAAAGTCGCACGCGCTCAATCTTTGCTACGCCCACCTGCCGCATAAATCTATATCTAAAAACATAGCGATATCAGATTCATAAATCTGATGCGCCAATCTTTTATACGCGTTATTTAACGCTAGATATGGACATTCATTGTGAATATAAAACCAACAAACTCCGTGTTTGAAATAAACGCGAGTGTCGTGGTTGCTGCTGCCTTAATTTCAAGCTCTGCTTTTATTTCAGGTAGTGCTTTGGCTGCGGCTCCTGTTTCTACACAAGTTGATCAGCAAAGCTCGTCACAGCAACTCAATACACTGATTGAGATAGCCTTAAGCCAAGATGGAAATCGCAAGCAGTACTTTGCTCAGTCTCAAGCGATGCGAGAAACTGGCATCGCCAGTGCGACGTTGATGGACCCAAAATTAAAAGTTGGATTTGGCGGTCTGCCAGTCGATAGCTTCCAATTTGATGAAGACCCAATGACCAATATTTCGGTTGGTCTGATGCAGCAATTTGAACGTGGCGATACGCTGGATCTACAGCAGAAAAAAGCGGGGCAGCAAGCGGATGGTTTGGCTCTTCAAGTGCAGGCTCGCGAACTGACCGTCGCAAATAGCATGACGCAGCTTTGGCTTGAATTGGGTTACCAACAAGTTGCAGAAAGCATCATAAATGAGAATCGACGCTTATTGGTTGAGCTAGAAAACTATGTGCAGACCAACTACTCGATTGGTAAAAGCGAAGCCCAAGACTTACTCAATGCTCAACTTCAAGTCAGCAAGCTTGATGAGAAACTGCAAGCCAACCAACAAGTTCAACGCCGTTTAATCTCTCAACTGTCTGAGTGGCTAGGTTCTGACTGGTTAGGATCTCAAGCTATTAACTCTCAGGCTGTGGATCCTCAGACTCTAGAACCTCAGGGGAGGCTTCATGCAACTAACCAAATCGATTGGTCGTTGTTGGAAAGCAAATTAGCGACCAATATCGATTCAACCAAGCATTATCAACTGTTGATGGATCATCCGCTCGTTAAGATTACAGATGCGACCATCTCATCCAATCAAACTCAAGTTGAGCTAGCCGAGCAAGCGTATACACCTCAGTTCGGTGTCGAAGTAATGTATGCCCATCGACAAGCGAACAACATGGCGGGCGAACCGGCTTCTGATCTTGTCAGCGCTTATCTAACAGTCGATATCCCTCTGTTTACGGGGAACCGACAAGACAAGAATTTGTCTGCGGCTCAGTACCAGGTTGGCGCGGCTAAATCCCAAAAAGACACCTTACTTTCCCAAATGAACGCGCAAGTGAATGCGTTATTGGTGGATAAGGCGAACCTTACCCAGCGACTAGAACGCTATCAAACGTCCTTGCTTCCTCAAACCGCGGCACGAATCAGTGCGGTGGAAAGAGGTTATCAAAACAACACTGCTCAATTTAATGATGTTATTGCAGCGACGGCGGATGAACTCGCCCTGAAGTTAGAACAACAGCGTTTGATTACCGATCTCAACATCGTAAATAGCAAGCTAGCATCGCTGGTCAGTGGCTTTGACTATCAAGTTAATGAACTGCAACTCAACACAAGCGCAACTCAACACAACAGCCAATCAATAAAGGAATAGACAATGAATACAGTAAAAGTAGCGACTATCGCTTTGTTGGTCGGTGGTGCATTGGGTTTTGGTGTGAATCACTTTGTCGTTGGGTCTGCACATAACATGTCAGCGATGGCAGGAGTGGAGGGAGCGGAATCTAAAGCTGACGAAAGTAATGAACCTCTGTATTGGGTTGCGCCAATGGACCCAAACTATCAGCGAGACAAGCCGGGTCAGTCACCTATGGGGATGGATTTAATCCCTGTTTACGCGGATGACTCAAGTGGTGCTAAAGATGAGCCTGGTACCGTGTTCATTGATTCGTCGGTAGAAAATAATCTGGGTGTCAAAACAGCGAAAGTTAACTTCGAAGCGCTGTCTCCTCGTATTGAAACCGTGGGTTATGTGGCGTTCGATGAAAGTACATTGTGGCAAACCAACGTAAGAGCAGCTGGCTGGGTTGAGAAGCTTTATATCAACGCTGTCGGTGAGAAAGTGAATAAAGGTGATGTACTGTTCACGCTTTACTCGCCAGAACTTGTAAAGGCACAAGAAGAGTTATTGAGTGCTTATAAAACGGGTCGTAAAGGATTGGTCAAGGGCTCTACTGAACGCTTGATCACCTTAGGTGTAGATAAAGCGCAGATACGATCCATCGCTCGTAAAGGGAAAGCCTCGCAAACCATCGAAATCAAAGCGCCTGCGGATGGTGTCATCGCTAGCCTGAATATTCGAGAGGGTGGTTACCTTTCGCCTGCTCAAGCGGTCATCAGTGCAGGGCCTCTAAATGAAGTGTGGGTTGATGCTGAAGTCTTTGAACGCCAAGCACACTGGATCTCATCAGGCAGCAATGCCTAAATGACACTGGATGCGATTCCCGGTAAGGAGTGGCAGGGCAACGTAGATTATGTCTACCCAATTCTGGACCCGAAAACTCGAACCTTGCGCGTTCGTTTGAAGTTCTCTAACCCGCATGGCGAGCTTAAGCCGAACATGTTCGCCAATATTGCACTGAAACCGAGCAGTGATGAATCTGTTCTTACTATCCCAAGATCGTCGGTGATTCATTCTGGTGGCATGACACGAGTAGTGCTGTCTGAGGGGGATGGCAAATACCGTTCAGCGCGTATTGAGGTTGGTCGTGAAGCCGGCGAAAAAATAGAGGTGATTCAAGGGTTGCAGCAAGGTGAGGATATTGTCACTTCTGCACACTTCATGTTGGATTCTGAATCGAGTCAATCGGCTGATCTTTCACGTATTAATGGCGTTGAGGAAGAAGCCGAAACGGTGTGGGCGAACGGTGAAGTTTCCGATGTTATGCAAGGCAGCCGCATGGTGACGATTAACCATCAACCCGTTCCAGAATGGGATTGGCCGGGCATGGTGATGAACTTCACCTTCGCTGAAGGCTTAGATATGAGAGACGTTAAGCGTGGTCAAGTTATTGATTTTGAAATGATCAAAACGGAATCAGGTCAGTATGAAGTCGTTGACTACAAGGTAAGTGATCATCAAATGGCGGGCGAAGTGTGGGTAAAGGGAGACATCACCATGCTGATGGCGGACTTCGGAATGGTCACGGTAAATCACAAGCCAGTGCCTGACTGGGATTGGAAGGCGGGTGAAATGAACTTCCAAGTAAGTGATGACCTTGATTTATCCGAGTTTACCGAGGGTCAAAGCATTCGGTTTCTAGTAGCGAAGCAAGGTTCTGATTATGTGCTCAAATCTCTCGAACCGACGAATAGCACGGGTGAGGGCACATTATGATCAATGCAATCATTCGTTGGTCCATCAGTAACCGATTTTTGGTTCTGGTTGCCACGGTCGCCATCGTATTTGGTGGCTTATACAGT
Source organism: Vibrio sp. Evd11 (assembly GCF_900382755.1). Taxonomy (NCBI): domain Bacteria; kingdom Pseudomonadati; phylum Pseudomonadota; class Gammaproteobacteria; order Vibrionales; family Vibrionaceae; genus Vibrio; species Vibrio sp. Evd11. The sequence continues at coordinate 9,683 of NZ_OSDX01000078.1, read as the reverse complement.
GTTAAAAATACACCTGTCGATGCCATTCCAGATTTGTCAGACGTTCAGGTGATCATCAAAACCAGTTATCCGGGGCAGGCACCACAAGTGGTCGAGGATCAGGTGACTTATCCATTAACCACCGCCATGTTAGCTGTACCGGGTGCTGAAACGGTTCGTGGCTACTCGTTCTTTGGTGATTCCTATGTATATATCATCTTCAATGATGATACTGATATGTATTGGGCGCGCTCTCGCGTGTTGGAGTACTTAAGCCAAGTTGCACCTAACTTGACATCGAGTGCTAAGCCAACATTAGGGCCAGATGCAACCGGTGTGGGTTGGGTTTACAGCTATGTATTGCAAGACAAAACTGGTCAGCACGACTTAGCGGAACTCCGTAGCCTGCAAGATTGGTTCTTGAAGTACGAGCTACAAACCGTAGATGGCGTGTCTGAAGTCGCGACCGTTGGCGGTATGGTTAAGCAATATCAGGTTCAGATAGATCCGGCCAAGCTACGTGCTTATGACCTAACGCTTCAACAGGTCAACAAGGCAATCCAAGATGGTAATCAAGAAACAGGGGCGTCTGTTGTTGAGATTGCCGAAGCCGAGCATATGGTTCGTACAACCGGTTACCTCACAAGCATTGAAGACATTCAATCTCTGCCGTTAAAAGTGACCGACAAAGGTACTCCGCTGCTATTAGGTGACATTGCCGACATTAACCTTGGACCACAAATGCGTCGTGGTATCTCTGAGCTGAATGGTGAAGGTGAAGCCGTTGGTGGCGTTATCGTGATGCGCTTTGGTGAGAATGCCAGTGAAGTGATCGACTCGGTTAAATCCAAACTCGCTGAACTGCAAGCGGGCCTACCTGATGGTGTCGAGATTGTCGCGACTTATGACCGTTCGACTTTGATTGATTCAGCCGTTGAAAACCTATGGAAGAAGCTAGCTGAAGAGTTCATCGTGGTTGCGATTGTGTGTGCGCTGTTCCTGTTCCATATCCGCTCGTCGTTGGTTATCGCGCTAAGTTTACCTGTCGGTATCTTGGGTGCATTCATTGTGATGCATTGGCAGGGTATTAACGCCAACATCATGTCTCTTGGCGGAATAGCGATTGCGATTGGCGCCATGGTGGATGGTGCCATAGTGATGATCGAGAACGTTCATAAACACATTGAACGGACTCCGCTCACTGATAAGAACCGTTGGCAAGTGATTGGTAAGGCTGCAGAAGAAGTTGGCGCACCGCTGTTCTTCTCTCTGATTATTATTACCTTGAGCTTTGTGCCTGTGTTCGCGCTAGAAGGGCAAGAGGGCAAGATGTTCTCGCCACTTGCGTTTACCAAGACGTATGCGATGGCTGCAGCAGCCGGTTTGGCTATCACGCTTGTGCCTGTGTTAATGGGTTATTTCATTCGCGGCAACGTGCTACCTGAACATAAAAACCCAGTAAACCGTAGCCTAGTGGCGATGTACAAGCCGCTTCTAAACCTCAGCCTAAAATATCCAAAGGTGATGATTGTTATCGCACTTGGCTTAATGGCGTCTGCCTATTACCCAACCAGCAAGCTTGGTAGTGAGTTCATTCCTCCTTTGGACGAAGGGGATCTGATGTACATGCCAACCACGTATCCGGGCATCTCAATAGGTAAAGCGCGTGAGTTGTTGCAACAGACCAACAAGCTAATCAAAACCATTCCAGAAGTCGAAACCACGTGGGGCAAAATCGGTCGAGCAGAGACAGCAACCGATCCTGCGCCACTGACCATGATTGAAACCGTGATTCAGCTTAAACCACGAGATGAATGGCGTGACGGTGTCACTATTGAGTCGCTACGAAAAGAGTTTGATGATCTGATTCAATTCCCCGGTTTGACCAACGCTTGGGTCATGCCAATCAAAACGCGTATTGACATGTTAGCGACCGGTATCAAAACCCCAATTGGTATCAAAATCGCCGGCTCAGATCTGAGCGTGATTGAGGATATTGGCTCTCAACTTGAACCTATCTTGAATGGCGTCAATGGCACGGCCTCTGTCTACGCCGAGCGTGTTGCGGGTGGTCGTTATGTCACGATAGACATTAAACGTCGTTCTGCTGCGCGATATGGCTTGAGCATTAAAGAAGTGCAACAAGTTATCTCGACTGCGGTTGGTGGCATGAACGTGGGTGAAACCGTTGAGGGGCTAGAGCGTTATCCAATCAATGTCCGTTACCCACAAAGCTATCGTGATTCTGTCGTTAAGTTGCAGAACCTGCCGTTAGTGACACCAAATGGAGCGCGAATTGCTTTGTCTGATATTGCGGATATTCGTTACGAAGATGGCCCTCCAATGATTAAAACGGAGAACGCGCGTCCTAATGGCTGGGTATTTGTCGATATCGAAGGGCGTGACCTTGGCTCTTATGTCGCAGAGGCGCAAAAAGTTGTTTCTGACCAAATCGTCTTGCCAGCCGGGTATTCACTGGCATGGTCTGGTCAATACGAATACATGGAGCGTGCGAAGGATCGTTTGAGTGTCGTTGTGCCAATCACTATTGCCATCATCATGTTGTTGCTCTATCTCAGCTTCCGCCGTGTCGGTGAGGTGGTGATGGTCATGCTGACATTGCCACTCGCGATGGTTGGCGGCCTATGGCTGATGCACGTCCTCAATTACAACTTCTCTATCGCAGTGGGTGTGGGCTTCATCGCGCTTGCCGGGGTTGCTGTCGAGATAGGCGTCATCATGTTGGTCTACCTAAACCAAGCTTGGCACTACAAAAAGTTGGATGCAGAAGAGAACCAGCAAGCACTTCAGAGTGAAGACTTAACGGATGCGATCCGTGAAGGGGCAGGACTGCGTGTGCGCCCTGTGATGATGACGGTACTTACGGTGATTATCGGCCTCATTCCAATCATGTATGGCGAGGGTACGGGCTCAGAAGTGATGCAACGAATCGCAGCACCAATGATAGGCGGTATGGCTTCTGCGTTGTTGCTCACCTTACTAGTGTTACCTGCAATCTTTAAGCTCTGGAAACAGCGTGAGATCACTCAGAGCCAAAACGAGACAAGTAAATAACGCACTGACTATAAAGCCCTTATTTGCGAGACAGGAGTAGGTAAGGGCGCACCACATGAACATGTGAAACTAACATAAAACAGAATTAATCTAAGGAACGACCATGAAAAAGACACTAATTGCTATCGCTCTAACACTGACCACTACAACGGCTTTTGCTGAAATGGATCACTCAATGATGAAAAATGGAGAGATGGATCATTCAAAAATGAATCACAGCATGATGAAGGGTGGAAAGATGGACCATTCAATGATGATGAACATGGATGGAATGATGGATATGGAAGGTATGTCGGAAGTTGGCATGCCAGCTCAAGGCGCTAAACCCGATAAAGTGGTTCATGTTCTACTGAGTGATGACATGAGAATCACCTTTAAGAACAAGGTTGATATTGAGCCAAATGACGTAGTGCAGTTCGTTGTGATGAACACCGGCAAGATTGATCACGAGTTCTCGATTGGTTCTTCCGCAGAGCAGCTAAAGCATCGTGAAATGATGAAAAATATGGGGAATCACGCTCATGATTCGGGTAGTACAGTCACGGTTAAGCCGGGCAAAGCGAAGCAGATGCTTTGGCATTTTCACGGTGACAACCACGTAGAATTTGCCTGCAATATCCCAGGACATGCGGAAGCGGGCATGGCGAAGTCGATAACGCTTTAGGCATTATCTAATAGAGCGAGAAATAGCTGCTAGAAAAGTACTAAAAACAGAAAGCTAAAAGATAAGTCTTAGCTCATCACGTTAGTTGAGACTTATCTTTCTTGGCCACTACTGTAATAGGATCGATGTTTCCAGTAGGTGGTGAGCTTCGCCACTGAGGTGTGGTAGCTCGGACATGATCTTCTTAAGCTTGTCGTCGATTGATTCCACTTCATTCAAAGAACGAAACGCAAGCACGGCCTGTTCTGGTTCGCTGCTCACATAACCTTTCAACGTATTAAGCTGAATCTTGTTCGCATTTTCGACTTTTGACAGTGCGACATTGATTGCTTCGATGTTTATTGTTAACTCATTGCTTTTAAACATTTTTAATTATTTTGGGTTGTTGCTAATGGGCGCACATTAACACAACTGTTTTTTCGGATATTGACCAAGATTATTAAATTGGAACAATTTTGAAAATCGTTAAAAGCTAGACTGCAATATGTGATGGGAAAGGTTTAAGAAATTCGAAGCGATTTAAGGAGTTAATAGCGCTAGCTGCTTAATTAGCGTTGGTTGGTTAGACTTAATAAAATGGGTTTAAGCTATATAGATTAATGCTTATATATTTAACGAGCGGAGAAGTTTTTTGAATAGGGTATAGCTAGAAGAAAACACGTAGGGAAACATAAGGAGGAATTGGAGCGTGCAGCGGGAATCGAACCCGCATCATCAGCTTGGAAGGCTGAGGTAATAGCCATTATACGATGCACGCACACTGTCTTAAGAGTAAGACTGAAGCATCAAGAAGACTGGAGCGTACAGCGGGAATCGAACCCGCATCATCAGCTTGGAAGGCTGAGGTAATAGCCATTATACGATGTACGCACATCGTCTTAACGAGTTTGATAATGCCACATCTAACTGAAAACGAAACCTTTTTCTTTCATTTTTATTCTAAGTGCTCGCATAACCACCACTCCGCTAGTTTTTCCATCATGTTCGGCGCTTTCAGAGTGAATAAAATGTGACTAAAGTCTCGTTAAACGTAGGGCGAGAAACAACAAAGAACCCTCCGCTCTTTCTAAGACCCATTCAGTTGGATTTATAAACCTATTTTAGTGGTGTTTTCTCATCATAAAATCTACATAAATACAGGCAATTTGACTGTTAACATAAACTGGTTTCCATTTGTATTTTTGATGCCCATTAATAACAATCTGGATGCATGATTTTAACTTGCCAGTCTGTCAAAGTATTCATCAAGCGAATCCGAGGCGGGTGGAGTTATAGGCTCCTCTAAGCGTTCGAAGAAAAAAGTAACGAATTTAGTTGATAATTCATGCAAAACTCTCGTCATTACCTCTATCGTTTGGTACATTTGCCGAACATTTTGTCTCCCCTAAAATTCCCATGCCTTCTCAGTTCCGAATTAACAAAATTGTTGAAATTGGTGACACTCTTCATCGCAGTGGTTGTGCTCCTTACAAGCTAGAGAAATACACCCAATTCTATGCAAAAAAGCATGGTGTTGATGTGATGATCCAAGCAACGCCAACCGCGATTAATTATCAATTTCCAGACGATAACAACGCTGTGATTCTAAAGCGTCTAAAGCCTGCTTCGATTAACTTGAGTTTGTTGGCCAATACCATCATTCGTATTAACCAACCGAGCAGTGAGCCTGTGCCAGAGCCTGTCGGTTACTCTAAACTTGTAACGGCACTTGCCAATATGGGTATTCCGCCAGCGTATCTGATGCTTATTGGCAGTACGTTGGAAGCCGTTGGCTTTTCTGCGTTACTGGGTCTGATGGTTTGGGTATGCCAGCAAGTTCTTCATTCACGTCGCGCTATTGCGGTTGAATTCATCTCGGCACTATTAACGGGTATCTTCGTGGCATTTTTGGCAAGCACAGGGTTGCCGATCCCGGTGTGGGCGTTATGTATCGCTTCGATCGTCTTGTTTGTCCCCGGGTTATCCATAGCCAACGCATTAGAATGTTTGGCGTTTAATGATCTCGTCTCTGGTACCAGTTTATTAGGGCAGAGTGCCTTAACGCTGATCAAGCTGTTTGTTGGGATTATCATGGGTCTCAATATTGGTGAAGCAATATGGGGACAAGCGGTTTCTATCGACTATACCAATGCGGTACCGATGTGGATGCACATATCAGGCTTGGTGTTGATCTCAGTATCTATCGGTGTGATGTTCAATGCGCGCCCTAAAGACATCTTGCTTGGCTTGCCAGTTGCGGTTCTGGGTATGTGGGGGCCATTCTACCTTGGTTTTGATAGTGGCTGGGTTGTGGGTACTTGGGTAACGACGGTTCTTATTACTTTGTACGGGACTTGGATTGCCAAGAAGATGGAGCTCACGGGCTCTATTTATATCGTGCAAGGGATCATCATCTTGGTTCCGGGTAGCCGAGTATTAGTGAGTGCCAGCCAGTCGGTGTTTGAACAATCGATTTTGCCTATTCCGAGTATTGGTTTGTCGGCGTTATTCATGTTCTCTGCAATCGTGGCAGGGCAAATCACCGCTTACTCGATTTACTCGCCAAAAGTCGAACGTTAATCCGTTCCGCTTCTCAAACCTTTAAACAAACACAGCTTAGCGGCTGTGTTTGTTCGTTTCAGGTGCTGTTCTTTTCTACGTTAAATTACGCTACCGAAAATTGGTTCGATTTGTGCTCGCTAAGCCTAACAAGAGTCATTAAAATGGACGCAAATTCTATTTAAATGAAGTATTAACGTATGTCTTTACCTCCTTGTCCGCAATGCCAATCTGAATATGTCTACCCAGACCAAAACAACCTAATCTGCCCTGAGTGTGCCTATGAATGGAATCCAGAAGAAAAGCGTTTAGAAAGAGAAGCCGCGCGTGTTAAGGACGTGAATGGCGTGGTATTGGAAAGTGGAGATAAAGTTACCTTCATTAAAGATCTAAAAATCAAAGGCAGTTCTTCTGTACTGAAAATCGGCACTAAAGCGGTAATCAGACGAATTAATGAAGGCAAAGATCATCAGTTAGATTGTAAGCTGGATGGTGGCGGTGAAATGCTGGTGACTGCACAGTACGTGAAAAAACAGTAACCATTCTTCCGGACGATTGTCGTAAATGTTCAATGCTTTTGGGCCGTTGTTGAGCATACTGACTGGCAAACAGAGTCAAACTTAAACGTTAGAGAATCAAAATGATCAGAGAATACAGCGCAGCCGACACTGAAACGGTCCTAAATATTTGGCTCACGGCTTCCATTAAGGCACACAATTTTATGGCGCCTGAATTTTGGAAGTCACAAGTGGGCAATATGCGCGATATCTACCTTCCTGCGTCACAAACCTATGTGTTCCAAGCTGACGGGGAAGTTCGCGGGTTTTATTCGCTTTATGAAGGGATATTGGCCGCGATCTTTGTCTGCCCTGAGCATCAAGGGAGTGGCATTGGGAAACAGCTCATGCAACATGCCAAGCTTGAATGCCCGAACTTGTCTTTGAATGTGTACAAAGAGAATCAAGCGACCATTGAGTTCTACCTTTCTCAAGGCTTTAACATCGTAAGTGAACAAGCAGATGAGCACACAGGGCACCATGAGTACACCATGCATTTAGCCTAGCGTTGGGCTTAGTGAATAGTCAGACGAGCATTAGGTAGGAATAGAAGTTATATGGATATAGTCAAAGCCAACATGGCGCACTCGAAAGCGTTCCAACATTATGTAAAAGCTTGTATCGATGATGGACTCGAAATCTATACCGGTATTTCTGATGGCAGCGATGCGTATTTAAAAAGGCGAATAGCTTATTCAAAAGGTGAGTGTTTGCCTGAAGGGTGGACGCCAGCTTCTACTTACTTTTGTATCGAGTCTGGTCAAATCCTTGGTGTGATAAGAGTTCGTCATGGTACCAGTGAATACATTCATGACGTTATCGGCCATATAGGCTACGAGACTTTGCCACAAGCGAGAGGGCGAGGTATCGCAAGTCATATGTTGTCTTGGGTTCAACGTCACGTACTGACTGAAAACGCTATTATTACCTGTGAATACGGTAATATTGCTTCGCAAAAAGTGATTGAGAAGTGTGGTGGACAGTTCTTAAATACCTTTTACTCAGAGCAAGATAAACACGAAGTTCTACGCTATCAACTAAACCCTAAATGAACACTGAAGCATGGCACCTTCCAATTCTCACTTGCTTGTCGTGAGCGAGTTTTTGGAAATGAAGCCGCTGGTGACTCTGATTCATTAGTTATAGTTCATTGATTATTGTTGGAGATATTTTGAAGTATTCGACAAGACCCGCTCAGTCATCAGATTATGAATTTCTGTTTGAACTAAAAAAGGCGGCTGAATTTGAGCCAATCAAAGCTGTTTTTGGCTGGGATGAGCAGATTCAACGAGATATACACGCCGAAGAGTGGGCAGAAGAACGGCCTGAAATCATTGAATATCAAGGCAAAGTGATTGGTAGTGTGTTGTTGCAAAACAAAGAGGATCACTTCTACTTTTGCCGATTCTTCCTAATGCCTGAATATCATGGCAAAGGTATTGGCAGCCAAGTTTTAACGGATTGCTTAGCTCAAGCAGCCAAACTCAATAAGCCTGTGGCGTTGTGTTATTTACAAGGTAATCGAGTTGGGGAATTGTATTTAAGGTTTGGCTTCGAAATCACCTCGCAAAACGATCAGTTTGTCTATATGTGGCGTGAATAGTTAGTAATAATTGAGGCGAGCTCATTCCTTTAGCCTGTATCTCCATCAGATAGTTGCCTTAATCTTGCCAACAGAGGACGTGTAAATATGAGAACTGTCAGCTGAATTATAAAATAATGCTAACCATATCAATATTTTATCAATCTGTGTTTTCGGTCTGCACTTTTAATGATAGGGTCGCCGAATAATTATATTGATAAGAATAAAGGCTTTATATAAAACATTTTCTGCCAATGGCTTTGGTAGCTGGCTTAACGGGTTGTATGACGTTACCTCATAATGCGTCGAATACTCTATCTGCTCCTCATGGAGATGGAGCTATTGGTATTACTACGAAGATCATTAAGGTTGGTAGTGCTTATCCGTGTGATACTTTCTCGATTCTAATGAACGAAAAGATTGGTGATGAACTCGCTCAAGAGCCGGAGACGTTGAGAATGACAGTCTACGAAGATCTAGAGTACGTATTGTTTGATAATATCAAGCCAGGTAGTTACGTTGTTAAAGAAGCACGCTGCAATGTTCCAAGAGGGATCGCTGTAGACGGATATAAACGTTACCACTCTATCGAAATGTCGAGTGAGTACATGGTTAAACCCAACACATTGACCTTAACTGATGACCTAATCTTTGCTGCTCAGGAAACTGAGAAGGACTTTTATTTCACAGTTGAATCAAGTGAAGAAGTTTCCATTTACCTTGAGGGTCTGCTTGCGGTATCAGATACTATCGGTGAAGAGTGGAATATAGAAACTCCTAAGAGTCAGCAGCTCTAATCGTTCGTTGGCTCCAAAGTACTAGCTGCCTTAAAACTGGTTAACTTAGCTGGAAATTGTAAATAAACTCAATGGTACGCTGTGTCATTGAGTTTATTAGTTTTGAGGGGCGACTTAGATTTGATAGTCAGTAACGCCCGAATGTTACTACTACAGATCTGCACTCTTCATTAAGCCTTCTTTTGGCTCCTAATTGTTTGCCTGCAATATCTTCAAAGTAAAAATCTTGCGACGATACTACCCCAAAACCTGTTTGTAGCATCGCTAGAATCAGAGTTATCGACATTCATTTCCCAATTTTAACTCGGAATTATTAATCTTACTGGTTTCAGTAACTAACGGTTTCTTGCGACTGAACTTTTTACAAGTGCATGAGGCGGTGCACCAAAGGCTTTCTTAAAAGCATTAGTGAAATTGGAAGGGTGCTGATAACCTGATCTGCTCCAGTCAGACTGGACACTTAACTAAGCGACATTTTGTTTTTCAAAGTT